>WLHO01000070.1 GCA_009702645.1 Actinomycetota bacterium
AATATGACGACGCGATGATTACTGGACCCGTATCGATCCGATTGGCTGGGGTTGCCGAGATTGGAAGCAATGCTTGGGAAGCATACCTGTCATCTAAACCCCTGGCCTTTCAAAAAGAAAACAATGAATAACTTGTCTCTTAGATTAGCCCAGGCTGGGGCAATGCCAAACCAAATCGGATCTGTGTTTTTTTTAGGCCTGAAGGCTAGTTGGTTCCCAGGCGTACGAAGTAGTGACCGCCGGCTTCAGCCAGTGAGTTGATTGCTCCCAGCTTGACGTAGTCACCGCGCTGTGGGGCGTGGTACATCTGGCCGTTACCGGCGTAAATTCCGTTGTGTCCGTGGTCGTTATAGATAACCAGATCCCCTGGCATTGCATCCGCCGGAGAAACGATGATTCCCGACCTGGCCTGAGCGGTCACGGAGTGAGGAAGGGCAATACCGAACTGGGAGTACACGAACAAGATCAATCCGGAGCAGTCAAAGCCCCGAGGGTTTGAACCACCGAAAACGTAAGGTGTTCCAACATACTTGGCCGCAACCTGAAGAACCTGCTCTGAGGAGATGGTGCTGTAAGGAGGGTTCTTCACAAACTCAGCCGCTGTTGGACCGTTGTAAGCCAGGTAGTTATTAAGGGTTTGCTGTCTAAGAACTGACTCGGCATTGGCCGAGGCATACTCGCCTCGGACGAACTTGATGGTGTTGGCTGCTGCCACGGTGAGGTTCTGGGTGCCATCGGTCTGAACGATATCAGCCTGGCTGGTGGTGGTAAGTCTTGCCATTGCCGCAATTTCTGGGTCATAGGCATAGGCCGGCAAAGCCATGGTTGCGAACAGCCCTGAGGCTGTAAGCATGGTGATTCCGGTTCTAAAGGTTGAGTTTGAACGAAGTCTGCGGTTTCCAGAAAGTGGAGCAATTGGTCTTGAAAGAGCCTTTTCGCGTTTTAGGGCACGGGCTTCCATGCGAGCAATGGCACGGCGAGCGCGACGAGAATTCCTAGCGACCTTGGCTTTTTCAGCCTCGCGGATTGATCGTCTTGAGCGAATCTCAAAGGATTCAAGGACGTTAATCTCAACGTCTGCTCTGTGTCTGCCTGAACCAGTACTGGCCAAACCATTACCTCCGGTGCTCCAATGACCTCTATAAAGAAGTCAGTCCTGAATCGAAACTATAAGTTCTAAAGATCTGATTCCAGGCGATGGAAACAATTCAGATCCGACCGTCCAAATGGATTGATTTGGACAGCTTGGCAATTCTAACCCATGATTTTATTGAGCAACCCGCCACGGGCCCCTATCGGGAAACTCGCAGGCTACTAAACTCATGGATATGCCCGAAATCGTGATTCCAAGCAATTTACTGCCAAAAGATGGCCGTTTTGGCTGCGGGCCGTCCAAATTACGCCCAGAACAGCTGGCCGCCTTTGGTTCTGCAGGAGCCAAGCTTATGGGCACCTCCCACCGCCAAAAGCCAATAAAAGACATGGTTTCTGAGGTTCAAAACGGACTTCTTGAGCTTTTTCGGGCCCCAGCTGGATATGAAATAGTGCTGGGAAATGGTGGCTCGACAGCCTTCTGGGATGTTGCTGCCTACTCCCTAGCCGAGGGCAACTCTCAAGCTTTGGTTCATGGTGAGTTCGGGGCAAAATTTGCCAAAGCCCTTGCGGCCCCTTTTCTTGGGTCAGTGGATATCCAAAAGGGTGAAGTTGGCTCTAGGTCCGAACTAGTTGCAACCTCCGGAATCAATACATATGTATACCCGCAGAATGAGACCTCAACTGGGGTTGTGACCTCAGTTGAAAAGGTGGCCGGAGCGGACCAAGAAGCTATCTTTATGACCGATGCCACCTCGGCTGCCGGGGGCATCGACTTTGAAGCTTCCAAAACCGACGTCTATTACTTCGCACCCCAAAAGAACTTCGCATCCGACGGTGGCCTATGGCTAGCGCTGATGAGCCCTAAGGCTTTAGAGCGCGCTGCCAAGATCGCTGCCACGGATCGCTACATCCCGGAGTTCTTGTCTCTCCAGATTGCTATCGATAATTCAAGACTGAACCAGACCCTAAATACCCCAGCGATTTCTACCCTGTTTTTGCTCAACGAGCAGATCAAATGGATCAACCAATCAGGTGGCCTAGCTTGGGCTGATGCCAAGACCAAGGCATCTTCCAATCTTCTATACAACTGGGCTGATGCAGCTAGCTTTGCTAGCGCATTCGTTGCTAACCCTAAGCACCGCTCCCAGGTAGTTGTAACAATCGACTTCGATGAGTCAATCGATGCAGCCGAGATTGCCAAGGTGCTTCGTGCCAACGGTGTGGTGGATGTAGATCCTTATCGCAAGCTAGGAAGAAACCAGCTTCGAGTTGCAACTTTCACATCAACCGACCAAGCTGACATCGAGGCACTAATTGCCTGCATCGATTACGTAGTAGCGGAGCTTGGCTGATGAAATTTCGTGTGAAGGATTCTGAGGCTAAGCCTGATCCTGAGCCGATTGAATCAAACGCTTCTCTAGCTGTATTACTTGGCACCCTTGCGTGGCTTCTTGCCCTTGGCGTTATCTTGCTTCTTAACCAGACGCTTTCGCAGCCTCTTCCCCAGTGGTGGACGCTTACCTGTATCTTCGGCATCTGCCTTGGCATCTTCGGATTCTTCAAGGTCCGAAACCGCTAGGTCTTTAGCCTCGGATTTTTCTAGTTCCGCACGACGCTCAGACCAGGGCACCCAGTCCGGTGCCACGATGGATTCTTTACCGGGTAGTAAAACCACTTCAGAAATAGTTGGGTCGGCTTTTTTGGCCTGGAACACAACTACGTTCCACTCCCAGCCCAGGTACTGCTTCATGTTCGCTTGGAACCGGTAGCTAACGACGTTAGCTTCCTCGTCCACAGTTCCTAAAAACTTACCGACTCCACCAACTGGAGCAGACTCCTTGGCAGCTTTTTCGGCAAAGCCCTGGTGCTGAGGTTTTTTAAGTCGCTTAAGCATCTAGCTCTTCGGCGAGCTTGCGAAGCAAGGCTGCGATCTTTTTTCCCTGAGCAGGTTCTGGCTGCTTGCCACGCTTTAGTCCACCGCCGATGTTATCTAGCAGGCGAATCAAGTCTTCAACAATTACCGACATCTCATCGGCTGGTTTTCTAGACATCTTTACTAGCGATGGAGGTGCCTCGAGTACGCGAACCGACAGCGCCTGGGCGCCTTTTTTGCCATCGACGATTCCAAACTCGACCCTGGTTCCAGGCTTTACTTCACTAACGCCCTCAGGCAGGGCGCTGATGTGCAAGAAAACCTCTTGGCCTTCATCGGATGCGATGAAGCCAAAGCCTTTTTCTTCGTCGAAGAACTTCACTTTGCCGGTTGGCATTAGGTACCTCTTTCTAGAGAATCTCCATTTTACCAACCGCCCCAACCCTTTTGGTTTAAACCCCCAAGGCACAGGCTCCAAAGCTCAGGTATCCTATAAGGATGACTAAATCTGAAGCTGCTGGCCCATCCAGGCTTGAAACAACGCTGGCTTACATGGGGGCTGGGATCATCGGCCTGTCCCTGGTTTCGATCATGATCACCCTGGTCGCCAGCTTCTTTGGCTCGACCACTAATCTGGCCATTTTTGCCCAGATCCCACTTCTTGGAATGCCGGCTGGGTTCGTCATGATCATGGTGCTTCTTGGCCTGGCCCTTGCCCGCAAAGGACGCGAAAACAAAAGGTGAGCGACCTCTACCGCCTAGCAACCGCACTCCGGTCGGCGCCCGATGCCACCCTGGGTCTTGTTGTGCATGAGCGCGGGTTATCTCTTAGCGATTACAAAGACTTCTTCGATCTAGCCAATGCGCTCTTGGCCCCTAAGTCACAAGCACTCACCGTTGCCGGCATCACAAACCAAATGCTTGCCTCGCTCAGATCTTTAGTTGCAAGCGAAAAAGTATCTAAAGAGCAGGTGGGCCTACTTGGCAGAGAGCTACTTATCTGGAGCACCGATGAGCCAGCCGTTTACGACTGGCTCAAAGATCGCCTGAGTGAATCACCAAGGACTTCTTCCTTGAGCGTAGTTTCCGATCAGATACTCGAAACTAACCAGCAGGCAATCGATTTGGACTGTGGCATTCACGCCTTCGAAGCCATGCAAGCTGTCACCGAATTGATTTTTGATTTAGATCAACACCTTGTCAGGGAAGTTGCAAAGGGATCTCTAGGTTTGCCAGATATCAAACGTGCATCGACTCACCTTGGAAAATCCAAAGAGTACGTCAAAACCATCTTTGAGTTGGCCAAAGTAGCTGGCTTAGTTTCGGCCAGTGAAAAAAGATTCCAGCCCACCGCACTTGCTGACAGCTGGATCACCGCAAGCCCGAAAGCTCGCTGGTTAATTCTTTGTGAGGCTTGGGGTTCCATGCTTGGAGCTGCCGGCTCCAAGGAAGTTCTGA
>WLHO01000071.1 GCA_009702645.1 Actinomycetota bacterium
AACCGGTGGTTGCAATTACTCCTTTGGAGTATTCCTGAAGAAGTTCACGGTCCATGCGCGGTTTGAAATAGAAGCCATCAAGCCATGCTTTGGAAGACATTTTGAAGAGGTTGTACATACCTTCGGTCGTCTCAGCAAACATCGTCAAATGCGTGAAGGCGCCACCACCAGAAACATCATCTTCTCCACCGTTTCCCCACTGAACTCGGGTGCGGTCAGTTCTTTTGGTTCCAGGGGCAAGGTAGGCCTCAATACCGATGATTGGTTTTATGCCATTGGCTTTTGCTGTTTGGTAGAAATCGTAAGACCCGAAGCTATTTCCGTGATCGGTGATAGCAATTGCCGGCATACCCAATCTGGCCGCTTCTTCAGTAAGCGGCTTTACCCTCGCAGCACCATCGAGCATCGAATACTCGCTGTGCACATGAAGGTGCACAAAGGAATCCTTAGCTGACAAGTGGGCCTCTAGAAAGTAGCAGTGGTTGTTGGGATTTTTAGCCTAAGGGTTTCTAGGCTCGAAGCTTTACAAGCACTTCGGCCAAGTCCTTCGGGTACTCCGACACAAAGTGCATTGGCTTACCTGTAATTGGGTGGGTGAAACCCAGCTCTTTAGCGTGAAGCCATTGACGGTCGATACCGAGCTTCTTAGCTAAAGCTGGATCAGCCCCATACATGGTGTCACCCAACAGCGGATGCTTGAACGCAGAGAAATGAACTCTAATCTGATGGGTTCTTCCAGTTTCTAGGTTGACCTCACAAAGAGCCACGGAGGCAAACAATTCCAGCACTTTGTAGTGAGTCACTGATGGCTTGCCATCTTCCATAACGGCAAATTTGAATTCGGCTTTCGGATGCCTACCAATAGGTGCATCGAAGGTACCTTCCATTGGGTCTGGATGGCCTTGAATTATGGCGTGGTAAATCTTGTTTACGGTTCGATCGCGAAATGCCTGTTTGAGTCTGGAGTAGGCAAGCTCGGACTTGGCCAGCATCATCAACCCACTGGTTCCAACATCCAGGCGCTGAACGATGCCTTGGCGCTCTTGTGCGCCTGAGGTCGATAGCTGAATCCCACGGGCTAGCAATGCGCCAGCTACCGTAGGGCCATCGAAACCAACCGTTGGATGAGCAACAACCCCTGCAGGCTTGTCTACAATCACCAGATCGTCATCTTGGTAAATGATCAAAAGATCATCCACCGGAGTAGCAACAACCTTTAGCTCTTTGGGTGGTTTTGGATCTGCAATCTCGAGTTGATCATCTAGATTTACTCGATCAGATTTACCAAGAGTCTTGTTTCCTACTCGAGCCCCGCCTAATTCACACACCTCAGCTGCAGCAGATCGCGAAACACCAAGCAAGCGGGCAATAGCGGTATCGACCCGCTCCCCTGCCAGGGTTTGATCAATTACAAAGATCTGACTCATTTGACTCGTGGAGCAACGCCGCCGAGGTTCTCGCCACGGAACACTCTAATAACTGCGAGTATCGCCATCGAGACGATGAAAATGTCGGCGAGGTTAAACACCGGGAAATTGAATGGAATCTTTATGAAATCCACAACGTGCCCATTTCCAAATGATGGCTCTCTGGTTAATCTGTCAATTAGATTCCCCACCACACCGGCCAAGAAAATTCCAGCCATGACAGCCCAGGACCGTGAAGTTATCCTCATGGAGTACCAGATGGTTGCAAGCATCGCTGCTGTTGCTATAACAGCTAGGATCCATGTTTGCCCAAAGCCAAGTGAGAAGGCAGCTGAGTCGTTGTATATCAAACGCCAAGAAAGCACTTCGCCTAAAACCGGATAGTCAATGCCCAGCTTCAGTGTTGCGATAGCTAGATTCTTGGTGAATTGATCAAGTGTTATCAGAACAAGGGCAACAACAACAA
Source organism: Actinomycetota bacterium (assembly GCA_009702645.1). Next base: position 1,894 of record WLHO01000071.1, read on the forward strand.
ACAGCCAGCGGCTAACTGCTGCTCTTGACTTGTTCAACTACTTGCACTACCCGCTGATGCCGGGAGTGTATCCAGGAGCCTGCTGCGAAGGTGCAACTCCTGCTGAATCAAGCTCAGTGAGCTGAGATTCGATGTAGGACTTTAGACGCGTGCGGTATTCGCGCTCGAAGCTACGAAGCTGCTGAATGCTGTGCTCGATAACTGCCTTTTCCTGCTCTAGGCGGTTCAGGTCTGAGCGCTGCTGAGCTTCTGCTTCACGAACTAGACGTGCAGCTGTGGCATGACCTTCGGCGATGAGCTCATCGCGCTTGACCATACCTTCGCGAACGTGCTCATCGTGGAGCTTGCGAGCAAGCTGAAGCAAGTTGTTGGTGTTGGAAGAATCTAGAGTTGATGGGTCCGCTACTGCCTCTGGGAATGCCATAGGCGCTGGCTGAACCGGTGGCGCTGAAACTAGCTGTCCAGGTAGGTCTGCACCGCTTCTCTGAAGTTCTGCGATGCGACCATCGGCTGCCAAAAGGCGTCTGCGAAGATCTTCGTTCTCTTGATAGAGCCTTCTTAGCTCAATGACAATTTCATCTAGAAAGTCATCGACTTCATCCTGGTCATAGCCTTCACGAAACTTGGTTGGCTGAAATCTCTTATTGACGACATCTTCTGGAGTTAGTGGCATTACTGTCTTCCTCTTTCGATTGGCCAGCTTGGGCCGAACTATCTAAAAGCCTAACCCAAGATGAATTTGCTCGCTATATGAGGCCGCGGACCAGAGATTGAGCGAACACTACGCCCAGCACCAGCACGGTCCAGGCAAAATCCAAAGAAATAGCCCCCATGCGCACTGGCTTTATGTACTGTCTAAGGAAACGAAGCGGCGGATCAGTCAAAGTAAAGATGATTTCAGCTACCGGCAACAATATGCCCTTAGGGCGAAATGCAGGATTGACGGACATAAGAAGGTCAAGAATTAATCGACCGATAAGTGCGTAAAAGTAAATTTGCAGCGCCCAATAAAAGACAAGCGCGATAAGTCCCACTTACGGAACCTATGGACGAACTAGAAGCTCGTCAACCTCGCTGGAGCTCTCTGCTGCCTGCTCCTCGTTGACTGCAACGTGGGTAGGGGTCAACAAGAAAACCTTTGGAGTTACGCGACGCATGTGGCCTTCAAGACCCTCTTTTAGTCCAAGCATGAAATCAAGCATGCGACGAGACTCAACTTCGCTCATCTCACCCATGTTTACAATCACCGGAATGCCCACACGGTAGTGAGCTGCAACCATAGGAGCTTCCTCGTAAGACTTTGGCTCGATTGTGAAAATCTCCGCGACATCATTTGAACCGCGACGAGGTCGTGGGCTCATTACGCGAGCAGGACGCGCTGCAGTAGACACTGAATCCTGGCGAGTTGGCAGGTCATTAGACTCCTCGGCGAATCCGAGAAATTCCATGCTGCGCTGTAGTATTCCGGCCATTAGTTCCTCCTGGGCTTTAACTTCTCTAAGAATATGGCTAAGTAGGCCGATTACCCGTTATTGCCGTGCCTATTCGCAAGTGTGTCGCGCCATAGGCAATAGCGGCTTCAAAATCCCCAGACATCCCCATCGAGAGCCTGTCGGCGCCAGGAGCCAGCTGCTTAAGCTGGCCTGAAAGCTGCGCCAACCTCTCAAACTCCCGTTCCGGAGCAACATCCAGTCCCCCAACACCCATCAGACCCACTAGCTCAAGACCGGGACTTGAAAGAACCCGCTCCGCAAAGGCCATCAATTCCGCTGGATTTACACCCCCGCGCTCGGGGTCATCGGTCATATTCACCTGTACAAAGACCTTGAGGGCAATAGCTCGATCAGCGGTGCGTTTGATTAGCTCATCCAAAAGCGAGTTTCGATCCAACGAATGCAAGAAGCTGGCGTACTCGAGAACCGATTTGACCTTATTGGTTTGAAGCTGGCCGATGAAGTGCCAGTTGAAGGCCTGATTGGTCTCAAGGGCGATCTGCTTTGCTTTCGGGTTTGCTTCCTGATCGCGGTTTTCACCGAAATCCCTGGCACCCAGCTCAAGTAGGTCGAGGACCAACTGGTGAGGGTGGTTCTTGGAAACCACTACAAGAGTGATCTCCTTGGGGTCGCGATTGGCCGAAGTTGCTGCAGTCGCTATTTTCTCAACGATTGCTTGGTAGCGCTGGCCAAGCTCGGTCAATTAACCTCTGAGGAACTCAGGGATGTCAAGATCGTCACCGAAGGTGCCGTCGGCAGTCTGAGGCCTCTTTGGTAGAGATGGTGACTGATCGATTTCAATCTCAAGATCTTCTGCGTAATCCATTGCGAAACTCTGAACCGGCATCGGCACCGGCTCCTGCGCAACCTCGATAGCCGGGGTGTCAAAGAAGGACATTGATTCCACAGTTGGAGCGGAAACTGGAACAACTGGCGGAAGTGGTTGTTCAACTTCTGCAAAAACTGTTCTTGGGCTCTT
>WLHO01000072.1 GCA_009702645.1 Actinomycetota bacterium
AGGTCCACTGAGCACACTTTGGCATCAAACTCCTCAGAGCATCTCGTCAGATACAACGGCTCCCTTTCAGTACCGAGTGATGTTAGGGCTGAGATTGCAGTTCTAAAAGGAACTGTCTCGGTGTTTTTAATGACCGATGAAAAGCGCCAGCCTTACTACCTTTGGCAGCGAGAAGTTTTGACTGAACTAGCTGATGCCTTGCTAGCATCCAACGGCAAGCATCTAGATCACTATTGCCAAAGCGTTTGGAAAACCTCTTCCACGGATAGCCAGAAGTATCGAGTAGTAGTGGACCAAGTTGCCTCTTTGACAGACGTGTCAGCTCTGAATCTGCATGCCGAACTGATCGGTAAATAGGATTAGCTGATGGCGGGAAAGATTAGCCCAAGGGATATCGAGGAAGTTAAGGCTCGAGTAAACATTGCCGACGTGGTTGGCGCCTATGTTGCACTAAAGCCCGCAAGTGCGGGAAGCCTGAAAGGCTTGTGCCCTTTTCATCAGGAGAAATCCCCATCATTCAACGTCAGGCCGCTTCAGGGGTTCTATCACTGCTTCGGCTGCGGTGCTGGGGGAGATGCCTATAAGTTCCTGCAGGAGATGGAATCCCTAAGTTTCTATGAAGCAGTAGAAAACCTAGCAGCCAAGGTTGGCTACACACTCACCTATGAAGCCGGAGCAAAAGGTCCTGACCAAGGTCAAAAAGCAAGAATTTATGAAGCCAATTTGGCAGCTGCAAAATACTTCCAAGATCAGCTGATGACAGATGCTGCAATCCCAGGTCGTGACTTTTTGAAATCACGTGGCTTTGATAAATCAGCTGCGGAATTGTTTGGGGTTGGATTTGCACCCAAAGGCTGGAACAACCTAACCGATCACCTAAAAGCCAGCGGATTTACAGACGAAGAGCTAATAACCGCATCGCTTTCTTCCAAAGGAGAGCGTGGACTATACGACAAGTTCAGAGGCAGACTGATTTGGCCGATACGAGATACCTCCAACCAGGTGATTGGCTTTGGCGCAAGAAAACTATTTGATGACGATCAGGGCCCTAAGTATCTGAACACTTCCGAGACTCCCGTCTACCACAAATCAGCAGTTCTTTATGGAATCGATTTAGCCAAGAAGGACATCTCTAAATCTCAAAAGGTAGTAGTCGTTGAGGGTTATACCGATGTCATGGCATGCCACTTAGCTGGTGTGACAACTGCGGTTGCGACCTGCGGAACTGCTTTTGGTGATGAGCACATTCGAATTCTGAACCGCATGCTCTCAGCAAACGTTGATAACCCCGCCGAAGTGATTTTCACTTTCGATCCTGACGAGGCGGGGCAGAAAGCCGCGATGCGTGCTTTTGCAGACGCTGATAAGTTTCACGCCAACAGCTTCATCGCCGTGGGGCCTGATGGCTTAGACCCATCTGATCTAAGAGTCCAAAAAGGCGACGAAGCAGTTGTTTTGATGATTGAGAACAAGAAGCCAATCTACGAATTCGCAATCAAGCAAAAGATGAAAAACTTCAATTTGGATTCAGTCGAGGGTCGAGTTGGGGCAGCAAGAGCGTCGGCCGGTGTGATTGCTACTATCCGCGACTCCGCACTTCGTTCCGTCTACATCAGAGAGCTTGCAAACTGGGTGAACCTTGACCTTTCTGAGGTAAGCGCTCTAGTAGATAGAGCTATCAAGGAAAAGGTTGTCTCAGCGGTTGCTCCGCTAAGGCAAGATCCAGTTATTGAGGCTCCGACCGAAGCGGTATTCCAAGCACCGGATCTAAAGGACCCTGCAGTTCGATTTGAGCGCCAGCTTCTTGAAGTTTTGGTTCAGCAGCCAGCACAGATTTCACCGGAAGATTTGAAAGATCTTGCTGGAGGAGATTTCCTAGCTGGAGTGCACGGGGCTATAGCCAGGGGAATCAGCTCAGCACTGGATTATCGAACCGATCAAAACTGGCTCCCAAAGCTAGCCGAGGCAATTGACTCTTCACTTCACTCAACACTCAGGTCTTTGGCCGCAACCGAGCTTCCAGCTCGAAACGAGCAAGAACTAGTTAGATACGTTTCCGGAGTGGTCAATGCCGGTCACATTGCTTTGCTTACGCGCCAGAAGCTTTCTTTGCAGGCAGTTCTTCGTCAGCTTGACCCATCCGATACCGCAAAGGTTGAACAGATTCAGCGGGAGCTAATAGCAATCGAAGATCGCAGAAGGAAGCTACAAGGTGGCTAAGAATTTAGTAGCTATCGAACCCAAGAGCGACCCCGCCTATGAGCAGGCTGTTGTTTCCGCTGGCGGAGAAGTTGCTGCCCTGTCTGATCAAGTCAGCGCGCTTATTTGGACAGACTACTCAGCGCCTGAGAAACTGGCCGCGGTTTTAGAGCAGAATCCGCAAATTGAATGGGTTCAGTTACCGTTTGCAGGCGTTGATGCCTTTGCTGATGTACTTTCAGCTCCGGTTAAATTCACCAGCGCCAAGGGTTCATATAAGGAACCGGTTGCCGAGCATGCACTTGCCCTATCACTGGCACTTGGAAGAAAGATTCCAGTTAGAGTCAAGGCAACTAGCTGGGGAAAACGCGAGGCCGTTAGTTTTTATGATTCCAAGATTCTTATTGTTGGAGCCGGCGGTATAACGCAAGAACTAATCGGGATGCTAAAGCCTTTTCGTGCCAGCATATCGGTTTGCAGAAATCAAGCACAGATTCCGGTTCCAGGAAGCAGTGATGTATTTGGACTTGAGCAGCTCGCAAAGAAAATTTCTGAAGCCGATCTAGTCGTTATTGCTTGTGCGTTGACAGATAAGACCCGTGGCCTGTTTGATCTAGAGCTAATGTCCAAAATGCAGCCAACTGCATTTTTGGTGAATGTGGCCAGAGGTCCAATCATCAATACAGCGGATCTACTTACAGCTTTAGATCAGGGATTGCTTGCTGGGGCAGCGGTTGATGTCACAGACCCAGAACCTCTGCCTGATGGACATCCTTTCTTTGGAAGAGACGACCTGATTGTGACTCCTCACACCGCCGACACAAAGGAAATCGTGATGAGGCACTTTGCCCTCAGGGTGCAGCTAAACGTCAAGGCCTATTTGGGCCAGGGGCCTTGGGTTGGCGAAGTAGACCCAGGGCGAGGCTACTGACGGCTCTGGAGAGCCCAATTTTTGGTAGTGTTGGTTCCTGCGCAAGCATTCCTCGGTAGCTCAATTGGCAGAGCAATCGGCTGTTAACCGATAGGTTCTTGGTTCGAGTCCAAGCCGGGGAGCCACATCATCTATAGCCACAATTTGGCCACTTTCAGGAGGTCCCGGTGATTCGGTGGATCCAGCGAAGAAATTGGCTTCCGGAAGCAGCCCTGGCTGCCTTCGTTTTTCTGTTGCTTGGCGGACTCGATCTGATAACTCAGGGAGCCACCGCAATGTTCGGCTCTTTTGCCATTGCGGCAAGTTTCCTTTTTGTTCGAAAACTTAGCTATCTAGCCTCATTGCTGGTTTTGATTGCAGCGGCGATTCAGATTAGCTTCTCCCTGCTTCCAATTTTTGGATCTATTGGAATTCCGTTGCTGGCCTTCGTGGTTGGGGCATTTAGCCCAAAACCTTGGCGGGAAATCAATTTTGTTGTGAGTATCTTTGGCGGACTTGTCTTTGCAGCTAACGTCGCATTCAATCCAACAATCAACCTGGCAATTTTTGGTGGAGTTGTGCAGCTGGATGATGTTGGAAGAGTTGTCATTTTCATCACTCTTTCCTTACTTGCCATAAGTTTGGTATCGCTGCTATGGATTCTTGGTCAACTGCTCATCACTCGCTTAGTTCACGTAGGAACTGAGTTTGACCGTTTGGTCTATGAAGAAAAACAGCTGAAGCTATCAGTGGAACTTGCCGAGCAGTCCAAGAGATTTGAGATTGCGCGTGATATCAACGAAACCGTAGTTCAGAAGCTATCCTCGGTCATCACAAACGCCGAGGGAGGAATCTACGCTGCCAAGTCAAACCCTGAGGCAGGGTTTAGAGCATTAGAGAAAGTGCTTGATAGCGCCAGGGCTGCCCACACCGAATTGCGTCGCTTGTTCGACATGATCAACAGAGGTACTGCTGCTTCGACAGCCCCACCCACCTTGGCCGATCTTGAGAATCTTGCAATAAGCATGAGAGAAATCGGTCTGGATGTATCAGTTTCGAACTTTGGTGAGCGCTTCGCACTCAACCAGTCAGCAGAACTGGCAATTTATCGAATCATTTTTGAGGCACTGCAAAACGTGAAGCAGCACAATCCTGCTGGAACCA
>WLHO01000073.1 GCA_009702645.1 Actinomycetota bacterium
GAGAGCCGAGACAACGCTAAGAAGGCGTTAGAGCGACTATTTCAGCTTCGCGCTTTGCCAATCGTGAACGAGAACGACACCGTGGCAACGACTGAAATCCGCTTCGGCGATAATGACAGACTCGCAGCCATGGTTGCTATCTTGCTTCAGGCTGATGCGCTTGTGCTACTTAGCGACGTCGATGGTTTGTATGACATGCCACCTACCAACCCTGAGGCGAAGCTGATTCCTCGAGTTGCATTTGGGATGGACTTAGCAAATCTAGAAATTGCTGGAACCAACACTGGAGTTGGCACAGGCGGGGCAATCACAAAAGTTGCGGCAGCCGCAAGCTGTACTGAAGCTGGAATCGGAGTTGTAATCACCAACGCAGATAACGTTTCTAAGACGCTAGCCGGTGAGTCACTTGGAACTTTCTTCGAACCTAATCCTGATATCAAGATTGTCCGAAAGTAGGCTTAGGTTATGTCCGCCATCGATCGAATCAGGCTCGCCAAAGACGCAAGCGCTTCACTGGCTATTGCTTCGACTACTGCAAAAAACAATGCACTTGAACAGATTGCCAATCTATTGGTGGCTTCCGAAAAGGACATCGTCTCGGCAAATCTAAAGGATTTGGAACGAGCTAAATCCGAAGGTTTGTCGGTCGGCTTGCAGGATCGTCTCATGCTAAACAAGGACAGAATATTGGCTCTTGCCAATTCCATTCGCGAGATTGTAGCGTTGCCAGATCCAATCGGTGAATCGGTGCGTGGGATGAGCTTGCCTAATGGTCTAAAACTTTCCCAGGTAAGGGTTCCATTTGGCGTTGTCGGGGCAATCTATGAAGCCCGCCCTAATGTGACGGTTGACATATCGGCTCTTGCTCTCAAATCGGGCAATGCAGTTGTGCTTCGCGGAGGAACCGCAGCCGAAAACACCAACATCGCTTTGGTAAAGGTTTTGCAGCAGGGTCTTACTAAGGCTGGGCTAAGTGGCGATTTAGTTCAGACCGTCGATGACTTTGGTCGCGATGGAGCAAATGCCATGATGGCGGCTCGAGGACTAATTGACGTTCTGATTCCTCGCGGAAGTGCAGGACTAATCAAGGCTGTTGTAGAAGATTCCAAGGTGCCAGTTATTGAAACAGGCGATGGTGTCACGCATTTGTTCATCGACGAATCAGCAAACCCAGAGTGGTCAATCGAAATAGTACACAACTCGAAAGTCCAACGTCCCTCCACCTGCAATGCCCTAGAAACACTTCTGGTTCACGAAGCTGTTGCCAAAACCATTCTTCCGAAGGTGCTTACCAAGCTTGCAGAATCCGGCGTAACAATTCACGGTGACGATGCAACCAGAGCTGTGTTCCCTTCCGCTGTCGCTGCAGTAGAAGCTGACTGGAGTGCTGAGTATTACAGTCTGGATCTGGCAGTAAAAGTTGTCTCGGGGCTCGATCAAGCCTTGCAGCACATTGCCAAGTATTCGACCCATCACACCGAAGTGATTATTACTGACAGCGCAGCTAACGCCGAACGATTCCTTTCCGAAGTCGATTCAGCGGTTGTGATGGTCAATGCCGCTACTCGCTTTACTGACGGAGGGCAGTTCGGATTCGGGGCTGAGGTCGGAATATCCACCCAAAAGCTACATGCCAGGGGCCCTATGGGGCTCAGCGAACTAACTTCCACAAAATGGCTGGTTCGCGGCTCGGGCCAAACCCGCATCTAGGTTATTCTGGATTTACGAGACTCCAAGGAGAACAAAATTGTTTAAATTGCTTACTGAGGGTTCTGAAGGACCGTTCATCCAGCACAGCGAGCTGCCGATGCCGCCATTGATGTTTGGAATCATCGCTATGTCAATCTTCATTCTGTTGGCGTTTATAACTTTCTCCTACCGCGATGTAGCCAACCGCCACGATCACAAAAACTCCAGCTCCCAGGGTCACTAGGCCTTCAAAGCTTTTTAGCATGGCAAAATTCCGACTGGGTGTAATGGGTGGCACTTTCGACCCAATCCATAACGGGCATTTGGTGGCCGCCAGTGAAGTCGCTGCCGCACTTAATCTTGATCAGGTAGTTTTCGTTCCAACGGGTTCTCCCACTCAGAAGCAAGAAGTCACCGGAGGAGAGCATCGCTACCTAATGACAGTTATTGCAACTGCGGCTAACCCACGCTTCATGGTTTCACGAGTAGACATCGACAGAGACAAGCCAACCTATACAGTCGACACACTTAGGGATCTAAAGTCTCAGTACCCTGACGCGGAATTGTTCTTCATCACTGGAAGTGATGCAATCGCTCAAATTCTTGCCTGGCACGAAGCGTCCAAGCTTTGGGATCTAGCTCACTTTGTTGCAGTTAGTAGACCTGGTCACAAATTGGAAATCCCAGAAGTTCCTGCAGGTGCTGTAACTTCAGTCGAAGTCCCAGCACTTTCTATAAGTTCAACTGACTGCAGAAATCGAGTCGCAAACGGCGAGCCAATTTGGTATCTGGTGCCGGACGGCGTTGTTCAGTACATCGGAAAGCATGGCTTGTATCGGGGTGTAGCTTGAGCGATTCAACGATGTACCAATCCAGACGAGAGCGAAGAGAAGCCGAGAAGAGGGGATCTTCAGTCCCTTCAGCTCCGGTGAGTTTTGCTGAACCGACCATGACCGGTCCAAGTCCAACAATCAAAGAACCAGATATTTTCTTGGAGCCAGTAAAGAGCGCGGATTTTGGCTCAACGAGCAACCTTGGTGCAGAACCGGTGACCGCATCGATAATCATCGATACCGTTCCTGATCTGGACAGTAGTCCAATTGTCATTACTGGCACTGGCGTTGTCATGACAACCGGGTCAATTGAAGTTCCACAAATCGACCCAACTACCGGAAGCATCGCGGTGATTTCCGCGAGCCAAGAAGCAGATGAAGCGCTGGTGGAGGATAGCCTCAACTCATTTGTTTCTTCGGTTGCCCCCATTCGCGCTGCTGGAATTGCCAAGACCCGAGCAAGAACAGTTGAGCTCACTCTTGTCACACGCAAAGGCCAAGGGCAGGTCTATGCAGTTATGTCCACCGCTGTACTAATGATCACGATTGGGGCATTAATTGTCGCAGCGTTTATGCTTGGAATCTTCCAATAGATAGGTATTTGTGACCGCCAGTAAAGAAGCACTGAGAATAGTTCAAATCGCAGCCCAGGCAGCATCAGACAAAGTAGCCGAGAATCTAGTCGCACTTGATGTTACAAACCCAATGCCACTGACCGATATCTTCCTGATTGCATCGGGTCGTAATGAACGGCAAGTTATGGCTATTTCGGATGGCATAGAAGAAGCGCTTTTAGAAAACGGTGTTAAATTACTTCGTCGCGAGGGAAAGACCTCAGGTCGTTGGATTCTGTTGGATTTCGGACACGTCATCTGTCACGTCATGCACGAAGAAGAGCGGATGTATTACTCTCTGGAGCGAATCTGGAGCGACTGCCCCGTGGTGCCACTTGAGGTAGTTTCGGCCGAGAGTAGTTTGAGCTAAACTAACCAAGTTCCAAAAAAGATGGGCCTGTGGCGCAGCTGGTAGCGCACCTGCATGGCATGCAGGGGGTCAGGGGTTCAAGTCCCCTCAGGTCCACAAAAAGACTGATAGCCCTCCGGGGCTATTTTTCTTTTAAGCCTCAATCAAAAAGAATCAAATCTAGACTGGAAGCTATGAGCAAAACCTACCGAGGCTACACACTAGAACAAGTAGCCAAGACCATCGATCACTCCATTCTTAAGCCTGACTTTAAGGATTCTGACGTTATTGAAGGAGCTGAGTTAGCCAAGAAATACGGCACAGCCAGCTATTGCATTCGACCCATGGATGTAGCGGTTGCGGCCAAGATTCTTGCCGGTAGTGGGGTGAACGTATGCACTGTTATCGGCTTCCCACATGGGACAACAACGACTGCAACTAAGGCCTTCGAAACCAAAGACGCCATCGCTAATGGAGCTAACGAGATTGATATGGTGCTGAATATCTCAGCCTTGCTATCCGGGAACTATCAGCTTGTTGAGTCGGATATAAAGGCTGTTGTGGAAGCTGCTGCAGGCAAGGCGTCGGTCAAGGTGATCTTCGAAACCGCGTACCTAAATGATGAGCTGATAGTGAAGGCATGTCAGCTCACCGAGGCTGCCGGAGCACAATACGTCAA
>WLHO01000074.1 GCA_009702645.1 Actinomycetota bacterium
AACACGAAACACTGGATGTGAATCGAACCGTTCTTGAGAATATGCAGAGCTCAGCACCCCACCTTGGTGATGTAGATGCTCGTAAGGTGCTTGGTTCATTCTTGTTTAGCGGAGACGATGTCAACAAGAAGGCTGCAGTTCTAAGCGGTGGAGAAAAGACTCGTTTGGCTTTGGCGTCCCTCGTGGTCTCGTCCGCCAATGTCCTTTTATTAGATGAGCCAACTAACAACTTGGATCCAGCTTCTCGGAAAGAGATCCTTAATGCTCTTGCAAGTTTCACCGGAGCGGTTGTTCTGGTTTCCCATGATGAAGGTGCAGTTCTGGCTCTCAATCCTGAGCGAGTGCTTATCTTGCCGGATGGAACCGAGGACCACTGGTCTGATCAGTATGCAGATCTGATTTCGCTCAGTTAGTTCTTAGCGTCTAACAATTCATCCTCGACATCAGCGTCTGTCCTCTTCCGGTTTCGAACAGATCGTGGAACATAGTTCGGGTATTTTTCTATCCTCCGGTACTCTCGCTCTTGCCGGATAGCCCAAAACAGAGCGAAGAATCCCATGAGAGCAAAAAGGATCCATTGAACGGCATAACTTAGGTGATTGCCTTCATCGAGAGTTGGCTTACGAAGTGGTTGAGGCGAGCTCGGTTCACCGGGGGATTCGCTTATAAGTCGCAAATAGAACTGCTGTTCCACAGATGTACCAAGTAATTCGTTCAAAGACTCTAAATGAATACTGGTTGCAAAACCATCGGGGGAGTCTCGGTTTGGAGTGAGCTCACTCAGGCGAACTCTTGCAGTCAGTATCTTGGGTTCCGATCCTGGAGTCATGGAAACGGCAGGCGCAAGATCAGAATCGGCAGGTATCCAACCGCGCTCAACGATCACTAGCTCCCCAGTGGACAGCTGAAAAGGAATGATCTGCAAGAAACCAGGCTGGCCAGCTATGGGACGATTGCGAACCATTAGCTCCTGCTCCGTCAAGTACTTACCTTGGAGTTGAACCGGAGTCCATTCGTATGCAGTTACCTGATCCAAGTTCAAATCCGAAATTGAACCAAAGTCAATTGCTGTTTTGTCATAGTTTTCGACCATCCGTTGAATCTTTGAAACGGCTTGATCCCTGCGGTCAAATTGCCAGGTTGCAAGAGCCACGCAAGCTGCTGCAAACAAGCTAGCCAGCACGAACCAAGACAGCCAACGAAGCCAAGCCTTAGCCATGAGCTTCATTTGTTTTGCCTAACTTCCAGAAGGAATGAACGGTCCTGAAGATAGTTTCTCAGAAACTCAAGATGCTCATCGCAGGCAAGCCAGGTCTTGGTTCTGCCGTTGACGTGGATTCTTGGATTTGCCCAAATCAATAACTGCGTAGCACTAGTTCCACAGCCAGCGCGAGAGCACTTAGCTTCTAACTCATTACTACTGGACAACGATTAGGGCTTCTTGAAATCCGCACCGAGGTCTACGGTTATCGGCTTTGCAACGACTGTGACATTCTCAAGCGTTCCTGATTTTGGGGCTTGAGCATTGGCAATAACAACTGCAAAGTATGGAAGAAATATGGCTCCAGCAAAACAGAGCCACATCAACCAACCATCGACGAAAATTGCTGAAACGATGCAGACAACGCGAATGGTCATAGCAATTAGGTACTTCACCATTCGAGCATTCCGCTCTGATTCAGCCGATTCCCCGACTGTGGTGATGCTTTGGGCTTTTTCCAAGGCGACCTTCTCTTGATCTATAAGGGCAATTCAAGGCTAAGACTAGACTTCATTTAGTTCAAACCAACCGTTTGGGCTGCTATTCCCGAAAGACTAAGGAATTCCAGATGACTAGCTCGAGAGTTGTGCTGATTACAGGTGGAAACCGTGGCATCGGCTATGCCATAGCTTCGGAGTTTGTAGCTGCAGGCCACAAAGTGGCCGTGACCGTGCGCTCAGGCACTGGCCCAGAAGGTTCCCTCTCCGTTAAGGCTGATGTTCTGGACGCAGCATCCTTAGATTCCGCCATTGCGGAAGTAGAACAGCAGCTTGGCCCAATTGAAGTGCTGGTGGCAAATGCGGGTATCACGAGAGACACTCTGTTGATGCGAATGAGTGATGAAGACTTTGAGCAAGTCATTGACACAAACTTGAACGGTGTGTTTCGCGTTATAAAACGCGCTACAAAATCGATGATCAAGCAGCGCTTTGGTCGAGTATTGCTTATTGGTTCAGTAGTAGGACTACTTGGTTCTCCTGGACAAGTGAACTACTCTGCTTCAAAATCAGCGCTTGTTGGCATGGCTAGATCGCTTACACGAGAACTAGGGGGACGCGGAATCACGGCAAACGTTGTGGCGCCAGGATTCATAGATACCGACATGACCTCAGAACTTACGAAAGAGCAGCAGGACGATTACTTGAGTCGCATACCCGCGGGTCGCTTTGCGGCCCCTTCAGAGGTGGCAAAGGTTTGCCTTTGGCTGGCAGGGGATGATGCGTCATACATTTCTGGAGCCGTAATTCCAGTTGATGGTGGTCTAGGAATGGGACACTAAGTAAAGATTCACTGCCAAGATTGATGCATTGACCGAAGTTGAGGAGCTAAGACATGGGAATTCTTGAGGGTAAGAAGATACTGATTACTGGTGTTCTCACCGAGGCTTCGATTGCCTTTTCTGTAGCCAAGCTGGCACAGGAGCAAGGCGCGGAAGTTATCTTGTCTTCATTCGGTCGAATGCTTCCAATTACAACCAAGATTTCCGAGAGACTTCCAAGAATGGCTCCAGTAATCGAACTGGATGCAACTAGTGAAGAAGACCTAGCGGCACTATCAGGCAGAATCAAAGAACATTTTGATTCAATCGATGGAATCGTTCATGCTATTGCTTTCGCGCCCCAGACAGCGTTGGGTGGAAACTTCTTAGAAACTCCTTGGTCGGATGTTTCAACAGCCGTTGAAGTATCGGCTTACTCTCTAAAATCGATCACCATGGCAGCGAAACCGGTGCTGAAGAACCCTTCCTCGGTAGTTGGACTTACATTTGATGCAACTGTTTCCTGGCCGGTCTACGACTGGATGGGTGTTGCTAAGGCAGCCTTTGAATCCACATCAAGGTATCTTGCTCGATACCTTGGTAGAGACGGCATTCGTGTGAATTTGATTTCGGCTGGTCCACTAAGAACAACAGCTGCCAAAGGTATTCCAGGATTTGCAACGATGGAAGAGCTCTGGACTGATCGCGCACCTTTAGGTTGGGATCTGACTAACACTGAAACAGCAGCCAGAGGAATTATCGCGTTGCTATCTGACTGGTTCCCTGCAACAACCGGCGAGATGATTCACGTCGACGGTGGACTACATTCAACGGGTGCTTAGATCGAGTTTTTCAATAAGCGGCAACAAAGAATTCTCTTCAATAACTAGATCTGCGTACTGCCGAAGAACTGGCTTGGGCCTAAAGGCAACTGCATATCCGGCACACTGCAACATTTGAATGTCGTTCGCGCCATCTCCGATTGCAATCGAGTGTTCAACCGGGATTCCTGAATCAGCTGCCCATTTTCTAAGAGCGGTGGCTTTAGCTTCGGCATCGATAACTGGACCAGAGACTTTCCCGGTTAGTTTTCCCTCGACGACTTCCAGGCTGTTAGCCATCCAATAATCAAGTCCGATCTCATCTGCCAAAGGCTCAAGTATTTGTCGGAAGCCTCCGCTCACAGCTCCAATTCTCCCGCCTTTAGCGTGAACGGCCGAGATCAGCTCCAAAACGCCAGGAGTTAAGGAAATCTGCGATTTGAGTTGACTGAAGATTTCATCAGACAGGCCTTCAAGAAGTCCGACTCGTTTTTCTAACGATTGCTTGAAATCAAGCTCGCCGGACATTGCTCGCTCTGTAATGAGTTTGACTTCTGGCATCACACCGGCAAAATCGGCAAGTAGCTCAATAACTTCCTGCTGAATAAGTGTTGAGTCAACATCCAGCACTACCAGAACGGTCATGGAGAAACCACGTGTTCCTGATGCGCGGACCGACTAAGACCCTTAGCTAGACCGGACTCAAGCATCATCCCGGTTTCTGGCAAAAATTTCATACTCATGATGTTAGGGCAGTTTGACCATTGCTTTTTCCCTGGTGATTACATCAGCTCG
>WLHO01000075.1 GCA_009702645.1 Actinomycetota bacterium
TCGATGGTGTCGCAAAAAACTACGACAAAGCCAACGATTTACTCTCCTTCGGTTCCGCTCGCATTTGGCGCAAACAAGTTGCCAAGTTGGTAAACCCACAAAGCGGTCAGACCATTCTCGACCTTGCTGCCGGAACTGGCGCTTCTTCGGTTGCCTTCCTAAAGCCGGGCGTGCGAGTAGTGGCGGCTGATTTCTCAAACGGCATGCTCGAAGAAGGTCGCAAGCGCCACCCTGAAATTGAGTTTGTTTTTGCTGACGCGACCGCTCTTCCTTTCCAGGAAGCCGAGTTTGACACCGTCACCATTTCCTTTGGACTTAGAAACGTTGAGAACACCGACCTGGCACTTTCCGAAATGCTTCGAGTGCTAAAACCAGGGGGAAAGCTTGTGGTTTGCGAATTCTCGACAATTCCAAACAAGTTCCTGCACTCGCTCTACCGCTTTTATCTGAAGAACCTGCTTCCAAGAATTTCAGCACTGGTTAGCAAAGTCCCAGAGGCTTACAGCTACCTGGCTGAATCAATTGACGCATGGCCTAAGCAGGCGGACCTTGCCAAATTGATTGAAAAAGTTGGCTACCAATCTGTTGGTTTCAGGAATCAAACCTTTGGAATTGTTGCTATCCATATGGGATACAAACCTCAGAAAGCCAACTAATGCCAAAAACCTCGCTGCCAAGGCAGCTGCGTAAGGTCGCTGACAAAGACCTACTTGCTGCACTCGAAGCAGGACTCGAACGCGTCGAGGAAGAGTTGATTGCTGCTGTTGCACATACCGATCCAATTGCGAAGGTCACAACTCGTCACTTGATTGATGCCGGCGGTAAGCGCATTAGACCAACACTTGTTTTGCTTTGTGCTCAGCTTGGTGAAGCCTCCACTGACGAGGTAATCAAGTCGGCTGTGGTAGTTGAACTAACTCACATCGGAACTTTGTATCACGATGACGTAATGGACAACGCTCCAAAAAGAAGAGGCGTTGATTCCGCGCATGAGATCTGGGGCAATAACGTTGCCATTTTGACTGGTGACTTGCTTTTTGCAAGAGCATCACAACTTGTTTCAAAGCTTGGTCAAAAAGCCCTCACACTTCAGGCCGACACTTTCGAAAGATTGTGCCTTGGTCAACTAAACGAAACTGTTGGACCAGCAGAAGGCCAAGACG
This sequence comes from Actinomycetota bacterium, assembly GCA_009702645.1. The sequence continues at coordinate 1,164 of WLHO01000075.1, forward strand.
TTATCGAACATTACTTGAGCGTTCTATCGGACAAAACCGGATCATTGATTTCCGCATCTGCAGAGTTGGGTGTTTTGTTCTCTGGAGCCGACCAAGCACTTCGCGAGCCAGTAAGAAAGTATGGCGAGGCAATCGGTGTTGCCTTCCAGCTAATCGATGACGTCATCGACATTTACTCAGATGGCAAAACCTCTGGAAAGACTCCCGGAACAGACCTCCGAGCAGGCGTTCCAACCCTGCCGGTGCTTTATTTGAGGCAGGATGCGCAGCATGATCCAGCATCGGCTGCGCTTGTTGAGATAATTGATGGCGGGCTCGATGACGATGCCGCGTTGAATGATGTACTAGAGCAAATGAGAAAGCACCCAGCAACCGAGCGTGCCTTCCAGGAAGCTAAGCGCTGGGCAGATCAGGCAATTGCAGCACTAGAAGATTTGCCTGCTGGACCAGTTCGTGAAGCTCTGACAAACTTTGCTGATGCGGTAATCGAGCGTCAAAACTAAAAGATCTAAGGATACGAATCACAAGATGTCGAAGCTAAGGCTTGCAATAGTTGGCGCGGGACCCGCGGGTATCTATGCAGCAGATTTACTCATCAAATCTGAACTTCGTGACTTTGACGTATCCATTGACCTCTTTGATTTACTCCCAGCCCCTTACGGATTAGTTCGCTACGGAGTTGCCCCTGATCACCCGAGAATCAAGGGCATTATCAAAGCCCTTTACGAGGTATTGGACCGGGGAGATATTCGCTTCTTCGGAAACGTCACCTACGGCAAAGACATCACCCTAGATGATCTAAAAAAGCACTACAACGCCGTAATCTTTTCAACCGGCGCAATTGAAGATGCTGATCTAAAGATTCCAGGCATTGAAATGGAAGGCTCCTTCGGAGCCGCTGCATTTGTGAACTGGTATGACGCCCACCCAGATTTTCCTAGAACCTGGGATCTAAGCGCCAAGGAAATTGCGGTTATCGGAAACGGAAACGTAGCACTGGATGTAGCTCGTGTGCTCGTAAAATCCCCGGCACAGATGCTTCAGACTGACATTCCTGAAAATGTCTATAAAGGCCTACTTGCCTCCAACGCAACCGATGTTCACGTCTTCGGTCGTCGAGGACCTGCCCAAGTTAAGTTCTCACCACTTGAGCTGCGAGAAGCCGTTCATGTTGAGGGTGTTGACACCATCGTTCACGATGAAGATTTCCAGTATGACGAGGGCTCTAACAAGCAGATCGAATCAAACAACCAGACCCGCGTGATGGTCAAAACTCTTGAGGAGCTGCGCGGCAAGGAACAAACCGGAGCGACAAGAAGACTCCACCTTCACTTTTTCTCATCCCCAGTTGAGGTAATCGGAGAAGACGGCAAGGTCAAGGCCCTAAAGATTGAGCGCACCAAGCTAGATGGCAAAGGGGGAGTTGTTCCAACCGGTGAGTACCGTGAACTTCCAATCCAGGCAATTTATCGAGCAGTTGGTTACTTCGGTTCGGAACTGAATGAAATTCCATTTGATTCCAAGGCCGGTGTGATTCCAAACGACAAGGGACGTGTGCTTGATTCATCCGGAAAACACATCGAGGGTGTTTATGCAACTGGTTGGATCAAGCGCGGACCAGTTGGACTTATTGGTCACACCAAATCCGATGCAATTGAAACCATCGCTCAAGTTATTGCTGATAAACCAACTTGGTGGAGCCCAGTTGCACCAGAAGAAGCGGCAATCGTTTCCCTAATGGAAAGCCGAGGTGTGGCTTACGTTGGCTGGCCAGAGTGGCTCAAAATCGACGCAGAAGAAAAACGCCTGGGTGAAGCCCAGTCTCGTGAGAGAGTCAAGCTTGTAGAACGTGAAGATTTCATGTCGGTTGCCAAAGGAGCAAAGTCCTAAGTGCCTTTCTCATCAGCCAAATCAAAAAGCGCTCAGTTCGCTCTAGTTTCTGCATTCTTCATACAGGGTTTTCTAGCAATCACTTATCTTCCGCGCATTCCAGAAATCATCGATCAAATCGGTGTCTCGTTTGCAGTTTGGGGATTGATCATCGGTCTTGCCGGTCTTGGTTCTCTAGTTCCACTTCTTATCACCAACCGTCTAATTGGAAAGTACGGAACTAGACCGATTGTTCGCATCTCGAGCGTGATGATTGTTGTGACAACGGCAAGTCTTGGCTTTGCAACCAATGGTTGGATGTATTTCCTATTTCACGCTCTAATGATGTTCAGCATGAGCTTTTTCAACATCGCTGTGAATGCTCAGTCAGTGATGCTGCAAAAACAAGTCAAGCAAGTTATCTTGGGCAAGTTCCACGCAGCCTGGAGTATCGGTGCTGGAATCAGCGCTGCGGTTTCTGGTGTGCTTGCAAGCTTTATGTCACTCCAGCTGCACTTGATATTGGTTGGTGCACTTGCACTTGTTGCCTTCGAAGTTTCAATTCGCAAGATGCTGGCTCCTTCTGAAGATGGCCACCACGAGGAAAGACAAGCTTCTAAAAAAGTTCCGTTCTTCAAATCGCCAACTCAACTTTGGCTGTTGGCCGCTGGTTTCTTTGCCGGTGTTTTCCCAGAGCTTGTGATGATGGACTGGTCGGCTGTATTCGCAAAGCAAATCATGCTTCTGAACCCAACCCTGGGTGCAATTCCATTTGCGTCATTCACACTGGCCATGATCGTCGGACGACTTCTAATTGGTCGAATGACCAAGAAGTATCACATCAGTGATCTTTCGAAGTGGGGAGGCATCTTCGGAGCAGTGTCTATGCTGCTTGGTGTTTTGCTAGCTCCGCCGCTAGCATCAACTGCTCCAGTACTGGCTTTGGTTGTGCTGTCGCTGTTTTGGGCAATCACAGGCTTTGGCTTGGCTCCAATGGTTCCATCTTTCTTTGGAGCAGCCGGTCACGTCTCAGGTCTGTCTACCGCGCAGGCGTTGTCTCGAATGTCACTGGTAAACGCAATCGCTGTTATCGGAGCAAAGA
>WLHO01000076.1 GCA_009702645.1 Actinomycetota bacterium
CTGTGATTCCAATTTCACTTTTCATTTCCGTCCTTGCAACCATCGCGTTTGTTCTCTGGGAGAAAAAGCGCGAGAAGGAAAAGAAGAACGTACTTTTGGATCTTGATCTATTCAAGATCGGTTCATTTAGAAACGGATCCATCGCCGCTGCGATTATCTCGATGGGTGAATTTGGAATTTTATTCGCGATTCCACTTTGGCTCCAGAATGTTCTTGGGTTATCTCCGATTAGCTCTGGCCTTGTTCTTCTTTGGCTTGCAGCCGGTGCCTTCTTGGCATCAGGTATTGGTGGAGCCCTAAGCGGAAAGCTTGCTCCAGCGATGGCAGTTCGCATCGGTGTTGGACTAGAACTAATTGGTGTTGCAGGTATTGCACTGAATGCAACCATCGATGGCGGCTGGGTTTCAATTGCCGGGTTCTTGTTCGTTTACGGAATTGGAATTGGTCTTGCAACAGCGCAGCTAACCGGTGTGATCATGGTTGATGTTCCGATGGATAAATCAGGCCAAGGTTCCGGTTCTCAGTCAACTGTTCGACAGATCGGTTCAGCACTTGGAATTGCAGTTTTGGGAACAGTGCTATTCACCTCAACTCAAGCCTCTCTTGAGAACAGGCTTTCTGATCTGCAGCTTGAGTCTTCACAGCAAGTGATGATTGTTGACGCTGTTGTTGAATCAGCCGGTGCTGCAATTCCAGAACTTGGTGCGTTGGGAACGGATATCCAACTTGCTGCAGGCGAGGCATTTACCGATGGTGCTAAAGCTTCGGCTTGGGTTGCCGGAGGATTCTTGCTGCTTGGATTTGCGAGCACATTCAACCTAAGCTCTCGTAAACCAGTAAGAACAGCTAGTCCAAAGAAGAAGTAGTTTCTTGGGAGCAAAAGTTCTTGGAGCGGTTTTTCTCGGTGGCGCTTTAGGTTCCATCGCGCGCTTTTTTGTCATCCTGGGCGTGGATGAAATCCCGCTCCAGGATTTACTCCAAGAACTAGTTGCCACCTCAATTGTTAATTTAGCCGGGGCATTTTTGCTTGGGGTTGTGCACATTGTTGGTGCTTCTCGCTCAGAAACTTGGCGGGGCTTTTTTGGAGCAGGGCTTGCCGGTGGATTCACCACCATGAGCGGACTTGCCTTGATAACCGCAGGAGCAGAGCTTGGACAATCCCCTGTTGGCTACTTGTATTGGATTGCAGTTGCTATTCAGTTGGCTCTAGGAGTTTTGAGCTACTGGCTGGGAACACAAGTTGCATCCCGCAGATCAGCTAAGGCGGCGATCTGATGGAACTTATGCTCGCCATGGCTACCGTCGGAGTATTGGGCGGCATAGGAAGTGCACTTAGGCACGTCGCCGGATTCTGGTCCGGATTTTTACCCTGGGGAATTCTTCTTGTTAATTCGGTGGCTTCTTTCGTTGCCGGCGCTGCCGTTGCTACTGGATCATTTGAAGTTGCATTGATTGTTGGTTTGGCTGGTGGACTTTCTACCTTCTCAACATTTGCTGCAAATACTTTTGAATTCCTGAAAGCTGGACAAACACTTCGGGCCTTGGCCAATACGGTTCTGAACTTGGCCGTCCCAGCTCTTGGCCTGCTAACAGCTGTGTTTTTGCTCTAGCTAGGTTTAGGGCTGGATGCTAAACTTGGGGAAGATTTCATAGTTTCTGAGCCGAATCTGGCACGGACAAGATACGAAAGAGGGGTCTCGCCATGGGGCGTGGCCGTCAAAAGGCAAAACACACCAAAGTAGCCAGAGAGCTGAAGTACTTCAGCCCTTCTACTGATTACAGTGCGCTAGAAAAAGAACTCACCAAGGCACCGGGTTCAACCGAGCCCGATTACGAAGACAAATGGGCCGATCTCTACGAAGACGAAGAGACCGACGAGGATTCAACTCCAAAATCCAAATAGCCCAAAAAAGTCCTGCGGGCAACCGCCTTCAGGCAAACCAGACGGTCGAAATGATATTCGATCCGAAACTGAAAGAAAACTAAATATGAAAACTGTTAGAAATAAGCTCGCGCCTTTGGCGCTAGCAATCTCCGCAGTTCTTACCTTGGGTGCCTGCGCGAGTGAAACACCTAACTCCTCATCAGAGGATTCCATCACCATCTATTCAGGTCGAAGTGAAGTTCTAATTGCTGAGCTTCTAGAAACCTTCACTGCCGAAACCGGAATCCAGCTCGAAGTTCGCTACGGCGACTCGGCTGAGCTAGCTGCTCAAATCCTCGAAGAAGGCGACAACGTTCGCGCCGATGTTTACTTCGGCCAGGACGCTGGAGCACTCGGTGCACTAGCTAAAAATGGTGTGACCAAAACACTTCCAGCAGATATCACAGATCTAGTTCAGGACGCATACAAATCAGATAACTCTCAATGGGTTGGGGTCTCTGGTCGCGCACGAGTTTTGGTTTACGACCCGGCGAAGGTGACAACTCTTCCGACCTCTTATAAAGATCTGATGGACCCGTCTTGGAAGGGTCGAATTGGAATTGCACCAACCAATGCTTCCTTCCAGGCATTCATCACAGCAATTCGCGTTCTTGAAGGCGATGAGGCAGCTAATGAGTTCCTGGTTGCAATGAAAGAAAATGGTGTGCTGTTTGAGAAAAACTCCATCATCCTGCAGGCCGTTGAAGACGGCGTCGTTGATGCAGGGCTTATCAACCACTACTACTGGTGGGAGCTCGCAGCACAACTTGGCGAAGAGAACATGAAATCTGAAATCACTTGGTTCAAAGACGGCGACACAGGCAACTTGATCAACGTTGCCGGTGTTGCGGTTCTAAGCGATAAACCGAGTGCAAACGTGTTTGCCAAGTGGTTGCTTGGTGAAACAGCTCAGCGCTACTTCGTCGAGCGAACCCGTGAATACTCAATGACTGGAATTCCAGAAGTTGCAGGGCTAAAGCCGCTTAGTGAAATTCGTGCACCGCAGTTTGATCTTTCAGATCTAGAGTCTCTTGCCGAAACCCTAGAGATGATTCGAAAGGCCGGACTGCTCTGAGCAAGACCCTGAAGTCGAAACCGCCACTAGCCATCGTGCTAGTGGCGGTTTCGGCCGTCTTGATTTCTCTCGTTCCACTTCTTTATCTATTCGTACGCGTTGGCTCTGCAGGCTTTACCAAATTTGCCGAGCTGGTTTTTGCTCCTCGAACACTGGAGCTAATTGTTAGCTCGCTGGTTATGGCTATTGCAGTATCACTGGCGGCGATGGTGGTTGGAACTATCCAAGCTTGGATTGCCGTTCGATCGAACATCCCGGGTCGCAAAGTATTTGCGGTGTTAGCGGCATTGCCACTGGCAATACCTTCTTATGTTGCGGCCTACGCCTGGATAGCGGTTATCCCAGGCTTCAGTGGGTTCTTTGCTGCCTGGTTGTTGCTGACTGTTGGAACCGCACCGCTTGTTTATTTGGCTGTCTCGGCAGCTCTTGCAAGATTTGATTCTTCAACAGAAGAAGTTGCTGCTTCTTTGGGTGCTGGCAAATTCGCCGTCCTTGCCAAGGTGACTTGGCCGAACATACGCGGAGCTGCTGTATCCGGTGGGCTTTTATCAGCGCTTTATGTTCTGAGCGATTTTGGTGCTGTCAGCATCGTTCGCTACGACACTTTCACTAGAGCCATCTACAACGCCTACCGAGCAAGCTTTGATCGGGACCTAGCTGCAACCCTCGCACTTGTGCTGGTAGTTGTAACCATTTTGGTTTTAGTTGTTGAATCTAGATCCCGCGGAACAAGGGCAATTGGAACAGTTATTGCCAACCGCCTAAACAGAATTGATCTTCGCGGCTGGAAGATTCCACTTTTTGCACTGCTTGCTGGAATTGCCACCGTGAGCTTGCTTGTTCCACTAGCTAGCTTGACCAGGTGGTCAATTGCAGGCTTTGCCCAAACCGACTGGGCTCAAGTGCTTCGTGCCCTTTATAACTCGGTGACTCTTGCGGTATCCGGTGGAATGCTAACTGCAATATTCGCAGTTGCAATTGCAATCATCGTTGTTCGCTTTAGACCCAGGTTTGCAGTGACACTGGA
>WLHO01000077.1 GCA_009702645.1 Actinomycetota bacterium
CTAGCCGTCCCGATCATGTTGGGCGCAATGGCTGGAGTTATGAGCGAGCGAGTCGGTGTTGTAAACATCGCTATTGAAGGGCAGCTGCTAACCGGTGCATTCATGGCTTCGGTTGTTAGCACTCTGACTGGAAACCAGATTCTTGGAATCATTTCAGCCATGATCACAGCTGCGCTGTTTTCAGCCGTGCTTGCTGTATTTGCGATTCGTTTCCTAGCCCAGCAAATTATCGTCGGTGTTGTTCTAAACGTGCTTGCAATCGGAATTACAAACTTCTTGTACCAGCAGTGGGTGACAGAGGACGAGTCAGCAACCAACAGCCCTGGCACACTGCCAATTATTCACATTCCAATTCTTGGAGATATTCCAGTAATTGGTCCTGTGCTATTCCAGAACCGAATCACTGTCTGGTTGGCTATCGCAATTGTCATCATCTTGTGGTTTGTGCTTTTCAAAACCAAGCTGGGACTTCGCGCTCGTGCTGTTGGAGAAAACCCCCTAGCTGCCGACACAGTTGGAATCAACGTTGGTCGCACACGTTTTTGGTGGGTGACTCTAGGTGGTCTTCTCGCAGGGCTTGGTGGAGCCGCGCTAACAATCGGTAGCTCTGGATCATTCGGACGAGAAATGTCTGGCGGACTTGGATTTATTGCTCTGGCCGTTGTTATCTTGGGTCGCTGGCACCCGGGCTACGCCACAGCAGCAGCACTGCTGTTTGGTTTCTCAATCATCTTGAGAGTTTGGGCAAACCAGGTAAGTCCAGGTATCCCAACAAACTTCATCACAATGGTTCCTTACATCGTGACAATTATTGCCGTGGTTGGTTTCGTTGGTCGCTCCAGACCACCGGCTGCCGACGGTATTCCTTATGTGAAGGGCTAATGATGAGCATCGACTGGAACTTGCTAAAGCAAGAGGCGATTAATGCCATGAAGAAGGCCTACGTGCCTTATTCGAAATTCCCTGTTGGAGCTGCTGCCCTGACAGATGATGGGCGAATTGTTTCGGGCTGCAACATTGAAAACGCTTCCTATGGAGTCACCCTTTGTGCGGAGTGCTCACTGGTATCCGATCTGTTTCGCACCGGCCCTGGCAAGTTAGTGGCCTTTTACTGCGTCGACAAACACGAGAACATCCTGATGCCTTGTGGCCGTTGCCGTCAGTTATTGTTCGAACACTCGGCTCCGGGCATGCTGCTTGAGACTGTTTCAGGAATCAAAACAATCGAAGAAGTGCTTCCCGATGCGTTTGGTCCCCGTGAGCTGAACGAGCGTTCGTGAGTAGTTTCGACGCGGTTGACCTGATCATCGCCAAGCGCAGCCAGCAAGAGCTTTCAAAAGAAGCCATCGACTGGCTAATTGAGAACTACACAGCTGGCAAAGTAGCCGACGAGCAAATGTCAGCCATGGCTATGGCAATTCTGCTCAATGGAATGAACCGACGTGAAATCAAAGATCTCACCCTGGCGATGATTGCCTCAGGGGAGACCTTGAACTTTGAATCCCTTGGTGTTCCAACTGCAGATAAGCATTCAACCGGTGGAGTCGGTGACAAAATCACACTTCCTCTTGCACCGCTAGTTGCAGTGTTCGGAGTTGCAGTTCCTCAGCTATCTGGTCGTGGTCTTGGACACACTGGAGGAACTCTAGACAAGCTCGAATCCATTCCAGGTTGGCGAGCAAGTTTGTCAAATGATGAAATGAAGAAACAGCTTGAGCAAGTTGGGGCGGTTATCTGCGCTGCAGGATCAGGCCTTGCACCAGCAGACAAGAAGCTCTACGCACTTCGTGATGTGACCGGAACCGTTGAGGCAATCCCACTTATTGCAAGTTCAATCATGAGCAAGAAAATTGCTGAAGGAACTGGTTCTTTGGTTCTGGATGTGAAGGTTGGTTCAGGCGCTTTCATGAAGGAGTTATCCAAAGCCCGTGAGCTAGCAGAGGTACTGGTCCAGCTTGGCAAAGACGCAGGAGTTAACACTTCAGCACTGCTAACTGATATGTCGACACCTCTTGGCCTAAAGGTTGGAAATGCTTTGGAGGTTGAGGAATCGGTAGAGGTTCTAGCAGGCGGCGGACCAGCAGATGTAGTGGAGATCACAATCGCTTTGGCAACCGAGATGCTAACTCTTGCCGGCAAGCCAGATGCTGATGTTGCAGCTGCACTAAAAGATGGTCGCGCTATGGACAAATGGCGAGCGATGATCAGCGCTCAAGGCGGCAACCCAGATGCCAAGCTTCCAGTTGCGGCTGAATCACAAACCGTTAAGGCAACCTCCGATGGAGTAATCACAAAACTAGATGCACTTTCTGTAGGACTTGCTTCTTGGAGATTGGGCGCGGGACGGGCCAGAAAAGAAGACCCAATTCAGTTTGGTGCAGGGGTGACTCTTCACGCTCAGCTAGGCGATACCGTAAAAGCCGGAGATCCGCTTTACACGCTGCATACTGATGAACCGGCTCGCTTCCAGCGCGCAGCCGAGACAATCGAGAATGCTTATAGCATTGAGGCTCAAGCAGTGGTTGCTAGAAAGCTGATTCTCGACCGAATTAGCTAATTTCTCAAAAGGAACAAATTACAAATGGACTCAAAAATTAAAGCGCTGCCGAAGATTTCTTTGCATGATCATCTTGATGGCGGACTAAGACCACAAACCATCATTGAGCTTGCTGACGCCGTTGGACACAAGCTTCCAGCAACCGACGCTAAAGAGCTCGGTGACTGGTTCTTTAGTGCAGCTGATTCAGGATCTTTAGAGAGATACCTAGAAACTTTTGATCACACCACTGCTGTTATGCAGACCAAAGAAGGTCTGGCTCGAGTCGCAAAAGAGTTCGTTCTAGATCTTCACGACGATGGAGTAATTTACGGGGAAATTCGTTGGGCTCCGGAGCAGCATCTTCGATCCGGTCTTTCACTCGATGACACTGTCGAGGCTGTCCAGGACGGACTAGAGCAGGGCATGGCTGATGTTGAGGCAAAGGGTGGATTCATTCGAACTGGCCAGCTGGTCACCGCAATGCGTCACGCTGACCGCGGCATGGAAATTGCCGAACTTGCAGTTCGTCATCGCGAGAACGGTGTCGTTGGTTTTGACATTGCTGGTGCCGAAAAAGGATTTATGCCTGTTAGGCACAAGGCAGCCTTTGATTACTTGGCAGAACACTTTTTCCCAGTGACAGTGCACGCCGGCGAAGGCGACGGAGTCGAGAGCATCCGGGATGCAATTGTTTCTGGACGTGCTCTTAGAATCGGACACGGAGTTCGAATTATTGAAGATGTAATGTTTTCTCGCACCGAGGGAGATACAGACTTAGTTGTGCTGGGCGAAGTTGCTGAGTGGGTGCACGATCGTCAGATTGCACTTGAGCTTTCCCCCTCATCAAACTTGCAGACCGGTGCCATTTCAATGCTGGGCGATCAGTTCTCTGATCACCCGTTTGACATCCTTTACGGTCTTGGTTTCAAGGTGACCGTAAACACCGATAACCGCCTAATGTCTAGAACCTCGCTTACTCGTGAGCTTGAGCTGTTGATGACTAACTTTGGCTACAGCCTTGCTGATCTTGAGCAGTTCCAGCTAAACGCTGCAGAAGCTAGTTTCCAGGCGCTGGATGATCGCGAAGAGCTAATCGACATGATTAGCGACGGATTCGCTAACGCCTAATGGGCTTACTGGCTGACGCTTTTGGAGAAGGCTCAATCCTTCTCAAAGGCTCGGTTGAAAATCGAAGCGCTGCTATCGAATTAGCCGGTGAGTTACTGGTTGCAAGCGGTAGAGCAACTGCAGAGTATGTTGCTTCAATGCTTGAGGCGGTTGAGAAATTTGGTCCCTACATAGTCATAGCTCCCGGCATAGCTCTGGCACACGGCAAACCAAGTGATGATGTCATTGAGACAGGTTTGAGCTTGCTGGTTCTTGAAAATGCCATTGAGTTTCAACATTCGCAGAACGACCCAGTTCAGCTGGTTTTTGGCCTTGCCGCAACCGATCATGAATCCCAC
>WLHO01000078.1 GCA_009702645.1 Actinomycetota bacterium
CGATCGCAACTGTCAGTGATCCAGTTGTGTCGTTATCCGCAAGTAGGGCACCGGAGTTAGCTATTAACCAGTAACCGGAAACTACTTCCGAACCTAATTGCTGCAAGCGATTTGAAACTATGAAGAGATTTGATTGATCCAGCATGATGTTAGCCGAAACCAAAACGTTGGCAGCTTCTGCGGTAAGTGCAGCACCTGGGGAAGCAATTTGATTTAGGACAAAGACTTGCTCGTTCTCGGTTACAGGTTCGACAACAGTGAAAGTGCGCTCCAGTTGCCATTGGCCAAGCAGTGCAAAGACAACCGCAACTGCCAAAGCGAATAAGAGTCCGCCAATCCACTTAGGTCTTCTCGCGACCGAAAAGAAAGTTGGCTGCGTCATTAGCTCTTGTGATATGGAGCCAGCACAACTTCAACCCGCTGGAATTCCTTTAGGTCGGAGTAGCCGGTGGTTGCCATTGAACGAGCTAGTGCTCCAACAATGTTTGTCACACCGTCTGCAGAAGTTGATGGGCCGGTAAGAATCTGCTCAAGGCTTCCGTTGTGTCCAACCTGAACTCGGTTTCCGCGTGGCAGCTCCTGGTGGTAAGCCTCTGCTCCCCAGTGCCAACCGCGACCTGGAGCATCTTTGGACCTAGAAAGAATCGAGCCGATCATTACAGCGTCTGCTCCGCAGGCAATTGCCTTGACGATATCTCCAGAGGTACCAAGACCACCATCGGCAATTACGTGTACGTAGCGACCTCCGGACTCGTCCATGTAGTCGCGCCTAGCCCCTGCCACATCAGCAACGGCGGTAGCCATAGGGGCGTGGATGCCAAGTACCGAGCGGGTAGTTGTGGCAGCTCCGCCGCCAAAACCAACGAGGACTCCAGCTGCTCCAGTTCTCATCAGGTGCAGGGCTGCGGTGTAGTTGGCAACTCCTCCAACGATTACTGGAACATCTAGTTCGTAGATGAACTTCTTCAAATTCAACGGCTCGGTTTCTTTTGCAACGTGTTCGGCAGAAACAGTAGTTCCGCGAATCACAAAAATGTCAACGCCAGCTTTTAGAACCACATCAGCAAACTGAGCAGTGCGCTGCGGAGAAAGGGCTCCGGCAACAACTACTCCCCCGGCGCGAATCTGAGCGATGCGATCGCGAATCAACTCTGGCTTGATTGGCTCTGAGTAGATCTGCTGCATACGAAGTGTTGCATCAACATCTGAAAGTTTTGAGATTTCCTCAAGGAGTTTTTCTGGCTCGTCGTATCTGGTCCAAAGACCCTCAAGATCCAGTACACCAAGTGCGCCGAGCTTGCCCATTTCTATTGCGGTAGCTGGGGAAACCACGGAGTCCATAGGAGCTGCCAGAATCGGCATCTTGAATTCGTAAGCATCGATTGACCAGGTGGTGGAGACATCTTTTGGATCGCGAGTTCTTCTGGTTGGAACAATTGCGATGTCGTCGAAGGCGTAAGCGCGCTTGGCGCGCTTGTTTCTGCCAATTTCAATTTCAGTCATGGTTTTTTCCTAGCGAGTGCCGTAGTTGGGAGCCTCGATGGTCATCTGAACATCATGAGGGTGAGACTCCTTGAGTCCCGCTGCGGTGATGCGAACAAACTTGCCCTTGAGTTGTAGCTCAGGAATTGTCTCTCCACCGACGTAGCCCATCGAAGCACGAAGGCCTCCAATTAGCTGGTGGGTGACCGATGCAACCGAGCCACGGTAAGGAACTCGGCCTTCGATGCCCTCTGGAACCAGCTTGTCTTCGCGCAGGACATCGTCCTGGAAGTAGCGGTCCTTGGAGTAGCTCTTGGCCTCGCCGCGGGACTGCATTGCCCCAAGGGAGCCCATGCCGCGGTAGGTCTTGTACTGCTTGCCGCCAACAAAGGTGATCTCCCCTGGCGCCTCATCGGTACCGGCCAATAGCGAGCCAATCATCACGGCGTTAGCGCCGGCAACCAGGGCCTTTGGAATATCTCCCGAGAACTGCAATCCACCATCGGCGATGATTGGAACACCAGCTGGTTTGCAAGCCAACGAAGCTTGGTAGACCGCGGTGATTTGTGGAACGCCAACACCTGCAACAACACGTGTGGTGCAAATAGATCCTGGACCTACTCCAACCTTCACACCGTCTGCTCCGGCATCAACCAAAGCTTGCGCGCCTTCGCGAGTTGCAACGTTTCCACCGATGACATCTACGTTTTTTGCAAATGGTTCTGCCTTTAGCTTGGCAACCATTTCCAAAACTGCTTTGTTGTGACCGTGAGCGGTATCAACCACCAAGATATCTACTCCGGCATCAACCAGTGCCATGGATCTTTCCCAAGCGTCTTGGCCAACTCCAACTGCAGCTGCTACCAGCAAACGTCCACTGGAATCTTTTGAAGCCAGTGGATACTTCTCGCTCTTGTCAAAGTCTTTTACGGTAATCAGTCCGCGAAGTTTTCCTGCGTCGTCAACCAGTGGAAGTTTTTCGATACGGTGCTGGGCAAAAATTGCAATTGCGTTTTCAGGTCTGATTCCAACCGGAGCTGTGATCAGCGGCATCGGAGTCATGATGTCTTTGACCAAGGTGGTAGTTCTTTGAACATCCAGCACAAATCTCATGTCGCGGTTTGTCACAATTCCAAGCAGCAGCCCATCCTCATCGATTACCGGAAGACCGGAGACTCGGAAGGTGCGGCAAAGATCATCAACTTCTTGGATGGTGGCAAGGGGGCCGATGGTAACCGGATGGGTAATCATTCCAGCCTCGGACCTCTTTACTAGATCAACCTGGGCGGCCTGGCTTTCAAGGGACAGGTTTCGGTGAAGCACGCCGATTCCACCCTGGCGGGCCATGGCGATCGCCAATCTGGCCTCGGTGACGGTGTCCATGGCCGAGGAGAGCAGAGGGATGTTGATTTCAACCCTTTTGGTCAGCCTGGTTCGGGTTGAGACCTGGGATGGGACCACGTCTGATTCGCCTGGCAGAAGCAGGACATCGTCATAGGTCAGGCCAACTAGGCCAAAGGGGTCGGTTTGAGCCATTTTTGAGCCTGCCTTGATACGTATAAAGAGGTAAAGACTAAGTCTAGGTTTTTAAGACTACTAAAGACAGTGGTAATGTTGGAAAAACCTTGGAAAGACAAGGTTTCTACACGATGGGCACCGATGCCTAGAAACGACCTGGAGGCAATGTGACCCCCTCAAACAGCCGAACCGGTTCCAAGTACTGGATTCAAATAAGTCTTCTAACGACTGTTTTGACCCTGGTTTTTGGTGGCCTTTTCTCACTTAGCGCCTCAGCTGATGCGGTCGGAGAAGATCTTCCCTACCGAGTCCAAGGAAACGTAAAGAACGAGGGTGTTGCCCTAGCGGGAGTTCGCATCGTTGTTTCCGGAGGTGGCTACACCGCCGAGACCGTCACTGACGAAGAAGGTAAGTGGCTAATCGGTGTTCCTGAGAAGGCCGGCTACAGCGTAAGCCTTGACCAGTCAACTCTTCCTGCAGGAATTGCAGTTATTGAAGAAGGCGGAGCCGACCAGTCAGTTGAAATTGGTCCATCGGGCGCTGTCACAAAAAACTTCTTCATCGGTGAAGGTGAACGAGTAGTTGTATCCATGTTCGATCAGGTGATTGCTCGAATCATTTACGGTCTGAACTTTGGATTGATGCTCGGACTTGCAGCCGTTGGTTTGTCATTGGTATTTGGAACCACCGGTTTGTCTAACTTCGCTCACGCGGAGATGGTGACCTTTGGTGCGATCGCAGCATTTTTCTTAGGTGGAGTTCTTTCTCTTCCAATTTGGATTGCAATCCCTGCTGCCGTTTTGATAAGCGGTGCGATGGGCTGGGGTCTGGACTCAGGTCTTTGGCGACCACTTCGCAAAAGAGGCTTGGGTCTAGTTCAGTTGATGATTGTCTCCATTGGTTTGTC
>WLHO01000079.1 GCA_009702645.1 Actinomycetota bacterium
AAAGACACTTGAGTGGGCCTGCCGACTTTAGAAAAAAGCTTGTTGGAACCAAGGTTCTGGATGTAGTCAGGCGTGGAAAATTTCTTTGGCTTCCTTTGGATTCGGGGGTAAGTGCTCTTGTTGGACATTTAGGGATGAGCGGCCAGATGCTGATTCGCACCCCGGATTACCCGGCGGATAATCTCAATCGAGTCACTATTGAGTTTGAAACCAGCAAAGGCAAACCTCTTGAACTAAGGTTTGTCGATCAGAGAATTTTTGGCTCTTTGGCTATAGATGATCTAGTTCAGACACGCGATGGGGGCTCGGGAGGATTCAGCGCGGGTAAGAATCGATCAAAACCTTGGCAGAATCTGATTCCTGTTTCTGCAGCCCACATCGCCCGCGACCCTCTGGATGATGCTTTTGATCAAGACGCTGTGGTTTCCAAGATGCGAACCAAGAAAAGCGGAATCAAGCGTGTGATTTTGGATCAGAACCTGGTTAGCGGAATTGGCAACATTTATGCTGACGAATCGCTGTGGCTAGCCAAGCTGCACTTTGACCGCTCGGCCGATGGTATTTCTAAGGCCAAACTCACTGAACTCATGGAGATCTCCAAGCAGGTACTTGCTGCTGCCGTGAAGCAAGGTGGAACCTCTTTCGATGAGCAGTACAAGAACGTTAACGGGGAATCCGGCTACTTTTCCCAGCAGCTTTATGCCTATGGCCAGACCGACAGGCCCTGCGCTAGATGCCAGACTCCCATTAGGCGCCAGGCCTGGGCCAACCGGGGTTCGCACTTCTGCCCTAGATGCCAGCGCCCAAGCTAGCGGTCTTAGGTACCCCAAAAATGGGGTAATTTTAGATACTGCTTGGCCAGTAGGCCAGTTTTCATAATTCTTGGAGGGGTTGACCCAGCTTGCATCTTAAGAGCCTCACCCTCAAAGGATTTAAGTCTTTTGCACAACCAACCACGTTCCAATTCGAACGTGGAGTTACCTGTGTGGTTGGACCTAACGGTTCTGGAAAATCCAACGTTGTTGATGCTCTTGCTTGGGTAATGGGTGAGCAGGGAGCCAAAACTCTTCGCGGTGGAAAGATGGAAGACGTTATCTTCGCCGGTACCGCGACTAAAGGTCCTCTAGGTCGCGCCGAGGTAATGCTCACAATCGATAACACTGATGGCGCCTTACCTATTGAATACACCGAAGTCACAATTTCCAGAACATTGTTCCGAAGTGGTGGATCAGAGTACGCAATCAACGGTGACCCCTGTCGACTACTAGATGTTCAGGAGCTACTAAGCGACTCTGGTCTTGGTCGAGAGATGCACGTCATCGTGGGTCAGGGTCAGCTAGATAGCGTATTGCGCGCCACCCCTGAAGAAAGACGCGGCTTCATCGAAGAAGCCGCCGGTATCTTGAAACACCGTCGTCGCAAGGAAAAAACCGAGCGCAAGATTGAGGCTATGCAGGCTAACCTTTCGAGGCTTAGCGATCTAGCAGGAGAAGTTCGTCGTCAGCTAAAGCCTCTAGGTGCACAAGCTGAAATTGCCAGGGAAGCTCAGAACATCGCTTCCCAAGCCCGTGATGCGAAGTCAAGAGTTCTGGCCAACGACATTGTTGTCATTCAGCGCTCGCTGGAAACTACAGCCACCAGCGAATCACAGCGCCGCAGCGAGCGAAACATCTTGCAGGAAATGCTTTCTGAGAACACCAAACGACTTACTCAGCTTGAATCTCCAGAGCTAAACCAGAAACTAGACCGCGCTCGCCAGATTTCATTTGATTTTGATTCACTCCAGGAGCGCATTCGTTCTATTTCCAACATTGCTAGTGCGAGGGTTGCGCTCTTGGAATCTAGCGACCAAGAGCAAAGCAAGTTCGACATCTCTTCAATCACGGTCGACATCGAAAAAGCGGCAGCTGAAATGGCTCGACTTGAGCAAGAGGTCATCAGATTAAATCAGTCACTAGGACTTGCTGAACAGTCTCGAAACGTAGCCCGCGATGGTCTTGATCAGTTTGATGCCAAAGCCCAAGAACAAAACTCGCTGATTTCTAAATTTGACCTAGAGCTTGCAGAGTTTGCAAACAATGTAAAGGTTGCCGAAAGCAAGCTGGAGGCATTCCGCAACGAAAAGACTCGTCACCAGGAAATTCTGACTGCTGCAAAATTGCGCCACGAGGAACAATCCAGGCAATACAAAGACCTCGAGTCCTTGCTGTCTCAGAATCAGCCAAGCGCGAGCAACTTAGAATCCAACTACGAAGCTGCTCAGAAGGCAGTTTCAGACGCAGGTACCAAGATTGAATCACTGCGTGATCAACTTCACGAAGCAGAGCGTGAAAAGGATGCACTAGCCGGAAAGCGCTCGGCCCTGAATTTAACACTTGAGCAAAAAGATGGAGCTTCATCGCTGACTCAAGCTCAGCTTCGAGGTATTCGCGGTTTGGTTGCAAACCACATGCGCATCGAACCTGGCTTTGAGCAGGCAATTGCCGCTGCCCTTGGTTCGCTAGCCGACGCCCTTGTTGCAGAGGATATGGAATCTGGTCTTTCGGCACTTGAGCACCTAAAGCGCACCGACGGTGGTCGCGTTGAGATCATCATCGCTGATGTTGATATTCGTTCCGAGCTTTCGCTGGGCAACCAGATTGCGGGTGCGAAGCTGGCATCAGAGGTTGTAAGTGCACCGGATGGCATCTTGAAACTTCTTTCAACGGTTGTAATTGTTGATGACCTAGATTCTGCAAGAAACTACTTCCGTTCATCAGGTGAGGACCGACAGGTAATCACCAAACAAGGTGACGTTCTAACCCGAGCGGTCTTGCGAGGCGGTTCATCGAGCAAGCCATCAAAGGTTGAGCTAGTTGCCGAGCGAGATGCTGCCGAGGCAGCCCTAACTCGTATCGGTGCTCGAATTGAGACCATCTCATCCGAGCTAACTCAAGCCAAGTCAAATGAACTTGCTGCCAAAAATTCCGCCAAGCAGGCACTTGCAGAACTGAATGAGCAAGATGCCAAGCTTGCTTCCCAAGCCGAACAGCTTGGCCGAATTCGCGTTCAAGTTGAGGCGTTGCAAAGCGAGCTTGATCGACTCACGACTGTGGCAGAGGCTAACGAGCAGGCGATCGCTCAGGCTGTTCAGGAACTAGAAGATGCCAAATCTAGGCTCCGTGAGTTTGAGAACCTAGGCCGTCCTGAGCAGGAGCTTTCCGACCGAGACCGCTTGGTTGAGGCTTTGGAGAAAGAGCGCGCCAAGGAACTAGAGATTCGCGTGGAGTTGGGTGCTGCTACCGAACGTCTTCGCGTTGAGACCGAACGCGCAGAAAACCTAGCCAACCAGCTTGACTCATCGAGAGCAGCTGTTGAGCAGGCCATTGCTGCCGCCAAATCCAGAACCGCACAGCTTAGATCCGCTCGAGAAGTTTTGAAGTTGCTGCCGGTT
This sequence comes from Actinomycetota bacterium, assembly GCA_009702645.1. The sequence goes on from WLHO01000079.1 coordinate 3,434, forward strand.
CTAATTGAGAACGTTTCAGAAAGCTCCAACCAAGCCAAGCGCGAATACGCCTTGCTGGACCAAGAGCGCAGCGATCAGTTCCAGGAGCTAACCAAGGTTCGCGGCGATATCGCATCCATCCAGCAGAAGCTATCTGAGCTGACCCAATCGGTTCACGACATTGAGCTTCAAAACCACGAGAAGCGATTGAACCTTGCCAATTTAATTACTCGTGCTCAGGAAGAACTTGGACTAGACGAGCCAACACTGTTGGCCGAGTATGGACCAGACCAGTTGATTCCTTCTCGTGATGAGGGCAAAGAGCCAGAGGTGTTCAACCGCGAGATTCAGGTGCAGCGTCTAAAGGATGCAGAAAAGCTTCTTGAAAAATTGGGACGAGTAAACCCTCTGGCTTTGGAAGAGTTCGCAGCTTTGGAACAGCGTCACAAGTTCCTAACCGATCAACTGCAGGATCTAACCGAAACCCGCAA
>WLHO01000008.1 GCA_009702645.1 Actinomycetota bacterium
CGGCCGAAACATGGTCATGGTCATTGGTCCACTTAGAAACAAAGCTGAAGTGAAAACTGATGCAAAGAAAGCTGCGGATAAGGCTGCAAAAGCTGAAGCCAAAGCTGAAACCACCGAAGTAGTAGTCGAAGAGGCTGCCATAGAAACAGGAGAGAAGTAAATGCCAAAACAGAAGACCCATTCGGGTGCCAAGAAGCGTTTCCGCTTCACAGGTAGCGGCAAGCTCATGAAGCAGCAGATCAACATGCGCCACAACCTAGAGCACATGTCATCTAGACGTAAGCGTCGCTTGAACGCTGACCAGGTAGTTTCAGCTGCCGACTTTAAGACCATCAAGAAGCAGCTCGGCAAGTAACCGACGATTTTTAGGAGTTAGAAAATGGCAAGAGTAAAAGGCGCAGTCAACTCGGCTAAGAAGCGTCGCGTTGTACTAGAGCGCGCAAAGGGATACCGCGGACAGCGCTCCCGTCTATACCGCATGGCAAAGCAGCAGATGCTGCACTCACTTGTTTATGCATTCAACGACCGCAGAGCACGCAAGGGTGACTTCCGCAGACTGTGGATCCAGCGCATCAACGCAGCATCCCGTGCAAACGGTATGACATACAACCGTTTCATCCAGGGACTTGGTCTTGCAGGAGTTCAGGTTGACCGCAGGATTTTGTCTGACCTAGCAGTAAACGAGCCAGCGACTTTCGCGTCCTTGGTTGCAACTGCAAAGGCAGCACTTCCTAAGGACACTTCAGCACCTAAGGCGAGCTAACAAAATTGATTCAAGATCCCTCCCAAGCGGAAATAAAAGGGGTCGCAAAGCTCACTAAGAAAGAGGCCCGGTCAGAGACCGGGCTCTTTCTGCTTGAGGGACCACAAGGCTTAAAAGAAGCCTTGGAGCGACCGAAGCTAATTGAGAAATTGTTTGCGACTGAAAGCTTTGAAGAAAAGTATTCGGAGTTGATTACGCGCGCTCGTGACTCACGAGTAAGCGTCAACATAGTTTCTGAATCCGTACTCAAGGAACTAAGCGACACCACAACCCCTCAGGGTGTGGTTGCTGTTTGCCAGCAATTCCACGTGTCGATTGAGGACGTGCTTGCTTCGAAGCCGAAGCTGGTGGCTTTCTTGGCTCAAATTCGCGACCCAGGAAATGCAGGAACAGTTTTGCGTGCAGCGGACGCAGCCGGTGCAGATGCTGTGGTGTTCAGTAAGGGAAGCGTTGACATCTATAACCCGAAGGTTGTTCGGTCAACTACCGGTTCGATGTTCCATCTGCCATTTGTGATTGACGCCGACATTACTTCTTCACTGAGCCTGTTCAAGCAAGCTGGACTTGCTGTTTTGGGTGCTGACGTTGCTGGAAACTCCCTAGCAAGCATTGACTCTGCTGAACTAGCAAAGCCAACTCTTTGGTTGTTTGGCAATGAAGCTTGGGGTCTAGAGCCTGAAGTATCGGCATTGGCCGACAAGTTGGTTCAGGTGCCTATTTTCGGAGCAGCTGAATCGCTGAACCTAGCCACTGCTGCCAGCGTTTGCATGTACGCGTCAGCCTTCGCTCAGAACAGCTAATCGGTAAACTTTAGAACTATGTCCAACTCCGAAGGTATTTCGCAGGCAGAAGTCGATAAGGCCATATCTACTGCCCTGGCTGAAATCACCAAAGCGGGCTCTATCGCAGAGCTGAAGAAAGCAAAGGGTTCCATTCTTGGTGATGGTTCTGCCCTTGCAGGCTTCAGCGCCAGGTTAGGCAAGCTAGCTGCGGATCAAAAAGCTGAAGCGGGAAAAATTGTTGGCGGAGCCAGAGCCAAAGTCACCGAAGCTTTCGAAGCTAGAGAGCACGAGCTTTCTGCCGTAGAAGAGGCCAAACTTTTAGAAAAAGAAGCCATTGATGTCACGGCACTGGGTCGCATTGCCAGAACTGGTGCGCGTCATCCACTGAGCCTGCTGCAAGAAAAGATTTCGGACGTTTTTGTTGGCATGGGTTGGGAAATTGCCGAGGGACCAGAAGTTGAGAGCGAATGGTTCAACTTTGATGCATTGAACTTCGACGCTGACCACCCAGCTAGAGCCATGCAAGACACATTTTTTGTTGAGCCGACAGAGCAGAAGCTTGTTCTTAGAACTCACACCTCGCCTGTTCAGGTCAGGTCGATGCTGGATAGGGAAGTTCCTATCTATGTATTGTGCCCAGGCAGAGTGTTCCGTACTGACGAGTTGGATGCCACTCACACACCGGTTTTCCACCAGGTTGAAGGACTTGCCATTGATAAAGGTCTTAGCATGGCTAACCTCCGTGGAACTTTGGAGCATTTTGCACGAATCATGTTTGGCGAAGAGGCCAAGATTCGACTGCGTCCATCATTTTTCCCATTCACCGAACCTTCCGCCGAGCTAGATGTTTGGCACCCTGGCGCTAAAGGTGGAGCCAGGTGGGTCGAGTGGGGCGGCTGCGGAATGGTTAACCCGAATGTTCTTCGCGCCAGCGGAATTGATCCTGAAGTTTATTCCGGATTCGCATTTGGAATGGGCATCGAGAGAACCTTGATGTTTAGAAACGAAGTCAGTGACATGCACGACATGGTTGAAGGCGATGTTCGCTTCAGCCAGCAGTTCGGGATGGTGCTCTAAATGAGAGTTCCACTGAGCTGGCTTGGCGAGTATGTCGATCTACCAAGTGATGCAACACCTGCTTCGGTAATGGACCAGCTGGTCCGAGTTGGATTTGAAGAAGAAGCAGTACACACCTTTGATGTTTCTGGGCCACTGGTTGTTGGACAGGTATTGGAGTTTGTCTCAGAGCCTCAAGCAAACGGCAAAACCATTCGCTGGTGCCAGGTTCAAGTTGCCCCTGAAGGCCATAAAGCTGCAGATGGTGGAGCTTCCGTTCGAGGAATTGTTTGCGGGGCTTCCAACTTTGAAGTCGGCGACAAAGTAGTAGTGAGTCTTCCAGGTGCTGTGTTGCCTGGAAGCTTTGTTATTTCTGCACGCTCTACTTACGGCCACACCAGCGACGGAATGATTGCATCTGGGCGTGAGCTCAATCTCTCAGATGATCACGACGGTATCTTGCGACTAGCCACAATGGGACTTGATCCAAACGTTGGAACCGATGCGATCGAGTTGCTTGGTCTAGCTGACAGCGCCGCCGAGATAAACGTTTTGCCAGATCGCGGATACTGCTTATCTATTCGGGGAGTAGCAAGAGAGTACTCACACGCTACCGGGGCCGAATACCGAGACCCAATCGGCAACGCGAAACCAGTTGCTGGTGAAGGTTTTGGTTTGAGTGTTTCTGATAAGGCTCCAATTCGCGATCGAAAGACTTCTCAGAGTTTTATTCTTAGAACCGTCACTGGTATTGATGCCTCAAAGCCAACACCAACATGGATGCGCGCCAGACTCAAGCTTGCTGGAATGCGTTCAATTTCACTCGCCGTTGACATTACCAACTACGTAATGCTCGAGCTTGGTCAACCAGTTCATGCCTACGATCTAGACAAGATCAAGGGTGCTTTCACAATTCGCCGCGCAACTAAAGGCGAAGTTTTGAAAACTCTGGATGGCCAAGAGCGTAAATTGCACGAAGAAGATTTGTTGATCACTGACGAGTCCGGTCCAATCGGACTTGCAGGAGTTATGGGCGGAGCTTCAACGGAAGTTTCTGAAACCACCACGAGCGTTTTGATCGAGGCTGCTCACTTTGACGGCATCTCTATAGCTAGAACTGCAAGAAGGCACAAGCTTTTCTCGGAAGCTTCCAAGAGATATGAACGCGGTGTAGATCCAAGAGTTGGCGAAATCGCAGCCGCGAGAGTGATTCAGCTTCTTGAGGCACACGCTGGAGGAAAAGCTGGGGCACTAGGTGCAACTTATTCAGACTTTGAGCCTGAAACAGAAGTGTTCCTCCCGCATGGCTTTGCTAACTCTTTGATGGGCGTTGATTACTCTGGCGAGGAAATTGAAGCAGTTCTTCGGGCTATTGGAGCGCAAGTTCGCTCTGAACAAGAAGGACTTCGGGTAACTGCTCCAAGTTGGAGACCCGACCTAAGTCATAAAACAGATCTAGTGGAAGAAATTGCCCGCATCACCGGATACGACCGGATTCCTTCCTTGTTGCCAGTGGCCCCTCCAGGAAAAGGATTGACCAGAGCTCAGCATTTCAGAAGCACTGCGCTGAACTCACTTGCTGCAAGCGGTTGCACTGAAGTACTGAGCTATCCGTTTGTTTCGGAAGCTTCCAATGAAGTCTTTGCCGATGCGAAGAAGGCCGTTTTGCTAGCCAACCCAATTCAAGAAGATGCCGGGCAACTGCGCATCTCATTGCTTCCAGGTCTTATCGAAACCGCCCGCAGAAATCTATCCCGAGGTCTCACCGATCTAGCCATGGTTGAACACGGCTCGGTGTTTATTGCAACAAAAGCTAAAGCACCTGAATTTCCACTAACTCACTCAAGACCTAGTGCCGATCAGATTGCAAACTTGGAGGCTGGAATTCCGTCGCAGCCTAAACATCTAGCTGGCCTTTTTCTAGGATCCCGCATTGGTGCGCAACCAGGATCTAAATCCGTTGTAGCAGGAGTCGAAGATGCACTGGAAGCTGCGCGAGTAGTCGCAGCTTCAGTTGGTGTCGAATTTGACGTGCGTCAGTCATCACCTAAGGGTCTCCATTCTGGACGCTCAGCAGAATTGTTGGTTGGTGGTATTTCCGTGGGAGTTGTGGGGGAGCTAAACCCGTCAGTTAGCAAATCCAATGACCTTCCTCGCACCGTTGGAGTGTTCGAGATAGACATGGACAAACTCTTTGCAGTTGCTCCAGAATCAATCCAAGCAAAGCCTCTTGGCACTTTGCCGGCAGCAACTCAAGACCTCTCGTTAGTTGTTGATTTAGGCACACCAGCTTCAGAGGTATTGGCGGCGGTTCGTGAGGGAGCTGGTGAGCTACTAGAGCTGATCACCTTGACTGATGACTATCGCGGCTCGAATGTTCCAGAAGGAAAGAAGTCTTTGACCTTCGCTCTTCGATTCAGAGCTATGGATCGCACCCTTACTCAGGCGGAAGCAACGGAAGCTAGGGATTCAGGTGTAGCGATGGCTAAGAAGAAGTACAACGCGGAGATTCGTTCGTAAATAAGGTTTGCCGAAGGGAGCACTAGATGGCTTTGAGCGTTGCAATCGCTGGCGCTAGCGGCTACGTCGGTGGCGAGCTGATCAGATTAGTTGCAAATCATCCTGAGCTGGAGCTTGAGACCGTAACTGCAAACAGCAATGTTGGCGAGAGCGTAGCTACCCTTCATCCGGAGAACACAACACATTCGAACTTGATCTTTGTCGAAACCACACCCTCCAACCTTCAGGGTCACGATATTGTGTTTCTGGCTATGCCTCATTCAAAAAGTGCAGAGGTAGCTGCATGGCTTGAAGACACCAAGTTGATTCTTGATTGTGGTGCAGATTTTCGACTTGAGGACTCAGCTGCTTGGGTGAAGTTTTACGGAACCGACCACGCTGGAACTTGGAGCTATGGACTACCAGAGTTGACTTTGGCTTCGGGCGGAAAACAGCGCAGTCGATTGCGCGAAGTGAATCGAGTAGCAGTTCCGGGATGCAATGTCACTGCCATCACTTTGGGCCTAGCTCCTGCGTTAACTGCAGGTCTAATTGAGCCTGAAGACATTGTTTCTGTTCTGTCGGTAGGTACTTCCGGTGCCGGAAGATCTCCCGTTCCAAGTTCAACAGAGCTAGATCCCAAGGGTTCTGCAAACGCTTATGGCGTCGGGGGAGTGCACAGGCACACCCCAGAAATCGAACAGAATCTTTCGCATGCTGCTGGAAAAAAGGTTTCTGTTTCATTTACTCCAGTTTTGGTTCCCATGTTCCGAGGTATCTTGGCCGTGAATACTGCAATGGCAAAGCCTGGCTTAACTTTGAGCTCACTTCGTAAGGCATACCAAGATGCCTATGGCGACGAAGCATTTATCCATGTTCTTCCAGAAGGTGAATTTCCAAACACTGGAAACGTGTCTGGTTCAAACAATGCATCAATTGGATTATCGTTTGATGAGCATTCAGGGCGAGTGGTGATTGTCTCGGCAATCGATAACCTGGTCAAAGGTACGGCCGGAGCCGCCATTCAATCTTTGAACCTAGCCCTTGGCTTCAAAGAGACCCTAGGACTTGAGGGAATCGGGTTTCGTTCGTGAGCGTGACATTTGCAACAGGCTTTAGCGCAGGGTCAGTAGCAGCCGGACTCAAATCAAGTGGAAAACTTGACGTGACTGTCGTGCACAACACCGGGCCCTCTGACGCTGCAGCAGCAGTGTTCACCAGCAACCGAGCTAAAGCCAACCCAGTTCTTTGGTCAATGGAGGCCATTAAAGACGGTAGCGCCAGAGCAGTTGTTCTAAACAGCGGTGGGGCAAATTGCTACACCGGGGCAGAAGGATTTCAGGCAACCCATAAATCCGCTGAGCTTGTTGCATCTGCTCTTGATGTTTCAGCACAAGACGTCTTGGTTTGTTCCACTGGATTGATTGGCGTTCAGTTGGATGGAACCAAGCTATATCCAGCCATTGAAGCAGCCTGCCAGAAGCTAAGTGCTGATGGCGGGGCCGAATCGGCCCAGGCAATTATGACTACGGACTCCGTGCCAAAGCTTGCAACAGCCACTTCAGCAGCTGGCTGGAAAATCGGGGGCATGGCCAAAGGCGCCGGGATGTTAGCTCCAGCACTTGCCACCATGCTGGTAGTTATAACCACCGATGCAGATGTTTCTGATCTGGATGCTCATCTTCGAGCAGCTACTTCGGTCTCATTTGATCGATTGGATTCCGATGGCTGCACCTCAACAAATGACACGGTCATCCTGATGGCCTCTGGCTCTTCCGGCATCAAGGCAGAGGCAGAAGAATTTCAGAATTTGCTGGTTGATGTCTGCATGGATTTGGCTAGGCAGCTCATGAAAGATGCCGAAGGTGCAGCACACGAGATTGCAATCGAGGTCCATGGAGCTGCTACTGAATCTGATGCGCTCGAGGTTGGAAGATCAATTGCCAGAAACAACCTTTTCAAAACCGCAATCTACGGCAATGACCCTAACTGGGGAAGAATCTTGGCCGCTATCGGAACTACTTCGGCGAGGTTTGATCCCTACGATATCGATGTTGAAATCAACGGGGTTCGAGTCTCTAGTAAAGGCGGTCCGGATCAGGAGCGATCACTTGTTGATTTATCCAAGCGTGAAGTATTGATTCGTGTTGGCCTAAACGCTGGGCAGGAAACTGCTACCGTTCTAACCAACGATCTGACCAAAGAGTACGTAATAGAGAACAGCGAGTACTCAAGCTAATGAGCCCAAACCAGATTCAGGATGCGGCTCTTGCGCGCATCAAGGCCGAAACTCTGATTGAGTCACTTCCTTGGCTTCAGGATTTTCACGGCAAGGTGGTGGTTATCAAATTTGGCGGCAACGCCATGGTTGACGAACAACTCACTAAAGCTTTCGCAGAAGACATGGCCTATCTGAGATTTGTTGGAATCAAGCCAGTTGTGGTTCACGGAGGCGGGCCACAAATCACTGCTCGCCTGGCTGAGCTTGGTATCGAAACGGAATTCAAAAGTGGCCTTCGGGTCACAACTGATGAGGTAATTCAGGTAGTTAGAGATGTACTTCGTAATCAAATCTCGGCAGATTTGGCAAAGCTGGTTCAAGAAGCTGGTGCCAGCACAGTTATCTTGTCTGGAGAAGATTCCAATTTGTTCCGCGCCGAGAAAACTACAGTCGATCAAGCTGGAAATCCACTAGATGTCGGTTTAGTCGGAGAAGTCACCCAGGTAAACCCGCGAGTAGTTCTTGAGGCACTTTCTACAGGAGTGGTGCCAATTGTTTCCACAGTTGCCCCCGGTCCTGACGGGTCACTGTTGAATGTGAATGCTGATCTAGCTGCTGCATCGTTGGCTGTTGCTCTCGGGGCTGAAAAACTACTTTTGCTCACCGACGTTGCTGGTCTTTATAGCAATTGGCCAAACAAGGATTCGTTGATTTCTGAAATCAGAGTTTCAGAATTGAAGGCATTGTTGCCTGAACTGGAGTCCGGCATGATCCCAAAGATGCAAGCTTGCCTGAACGCTCTAGCCGGGGGAGTTCCAAGGGCTCACATAATCGATGGCCGTGCACCGCACAGTATTTTGCTTGAGATCTTCACATCCAGCGGTGTTGGCACCTTGGTGCTACCTTAGAAACTTCGAGAGGAGAATTCGCATGACCCGTCATTTCTTGCGCGATGATAATCTTTCTCCTGAAGAGCAGTCTGAGATTCTAGATCTTGCCTCAAAGCTCAAAAGCGAACCTTACTCAGCGAAGCCTTTTGCCGGACCAAAAACCGTTGCACTGATTTTTGACAAGAGCTCAACAAGAACAAGAGTTTCCTTTTCGGTCGGTGTTTCTGATCTTGGCGGAGCGCCGCTGATTATGGAGGCGGGTACCAGTCAGCTTGGCGTGAAGGAATCAGTTGCTGACACCGCCAAAGTTCTAGAACGACAGGTTGCAATGATTGTCTGGCGGACTTTTGCGCAGAGTGGACTAGAAGAAATGGCAGCCAATTCAAAGGTGCCGGTAATCAATAGCTTGAGTGATGAGTTTCACCCCTGCCAGCTATTGGCAGATTTGATGACCATCAGGGAAAAAATTGGTAACCCAAAGGGCAAGGTGTTGTCCTACATCGGAGATGCCTCTAACAATATGTGCCACTCATACATGCTCGCTGGCGTGACCGCTGGGATGAAGGTTCGAGTTGCCGGACCTGCAAGCTACCAGCCGAATCCGAAGATTTACCGCCGGGCCGAGGAAATTGCTTTGCAAACTGGAGGGTCAATCGATGTTTACACCGACCCAAAGCACGCGCTTATCGATAGCGACGTGGTTGCAACCGACACTTGGATCTCTATGGGCCAGGAGGCAGAAAAGGAGCAAAAGGTCAGGGAGTTTGCTGGCTTTACCCTCGATAGCGAGCTAATGCGTATTGCAAAGCCCGAAGCCATTGTTTTGCATTGCCTGCCGGCATACCGAGGTTATGAGATTGCGGCTGATGTCTTGGATGGGCCCCAGTCAGTGGTCTGGGACCAGGCCGAAAACCGCCTGCACGCCCAGAAGGCCCTTATGGTTTGGCTGGCCGCCCGCTCAAAAGCCTAAGATTGAACTATTCCCGATGCTTTGCGGGCTAGATTTTATGAATCAATAGGAGACACATGGCCCAGCGAGTAGTTCTGGCATATTCAGGTGGTCTTGACACCTCAGTTGGTATCGGATGGCTAAAGGATGCCACCGGTAAAGAGGTAGTAGCCATGGCCATCGATGTTGGCCAAGGTGGCGAAGACATGGAGGTCATCAGACAGCGCGCCCTTGATTGCGGAGCTGTTGAATCGGTAGTCATTAATGCTCAGTCAGAGTTTGCCGATGACTACATCATGCCTGCGCTAAAGGCTAATGCTTTATACCAAAAGCGCTACCCGCTAGTTTCTGCTTTATCGCGCCCACTGATTGCAAAGTACTTGGCCAAAACTGCCAAGGAGCTAGGTGCTGACACAGTAGCTCACGGTTGCACTGGTAAGGGAAACGACCAGGTGCGCTTTGAGGCATCGGTGGCCGCTATCTCACCAGAACTTACTTCAATCGCTCCGATTCGAGACCTAGCACTAACCCGCGACAAGGCAATTGAGTACGCAGCCGAGCACAACCTTCCAATCGCACAGTCAAAAAAGAGCCCTTACTCGGTCGACCAGAACGTTTGGGGAAGAGCAGTTGAGACTGGCTTCTTAGAAGATCCTTGGAATGCCCCGATTGAAGACCTTTACACCTACACCCAAGACCCAGATGTGCTGCGCGAGGCAACTGAGGTGATCATCAAGTTTGACCAGGGTATTCCGGTAGCCATTGACGGCGTCTCATACAGCGCCATAGAGATGGTCAAGAAAATGAACGAGCTAGCAGGAGCTCACGGCATTGGAAGAATCGATATCGTCGAAGACCGCCTAGTTGGAATCAAATCTCGTGAGATTTACGAAGCACCAGCCGGAATCGCTCTAATCCAGGCTCATGAGGAGCTTGAGAACCTAACCCTTGAACGAGATGTGAACAGATTCAAGAAGGGAATTGAGGACAAGTGGGCCACTATGGTTTACGAAGGTCTCTGGTTCTCTGACTTGAAGCGCTCGCTAGATGTATTCATCGATCACACCCAAAAGTACGTTTCGGGAGAGATCCGACTCAAGCTTCGCGGTGGCAGGGCGGTTGTGACCGGTCGTCGCTCAGAGCAGAGCTTGTATGATTTCGATCTTGCAACCTATGACACGGGAGATACCTTCGATTCATCTCTAGCCAAGGGCTTTATCGAGCTATGGGCCCTTCCTAGCAAGATTTCGGCGAAGCGATCCCATGGCAAATGAGGCTAAGCCTGGATCACTCTGGGGTGGCAGGTTTGCTTCCAGTGCGGCCGATTCAGTTGCGGCACTAAGCAAATCAACGCACTTTGACTGGAGACTGGCCGAGTACGACATTGCCGGCTCTAAAGCCCACGCTAAGGCGCTGTTTTCGGCTGGTTACCTAAACAATGATGAGGCAGAGCGCCTAAACAAGGTACTGGGCCAGCTACTCGAGAGAGTTCAGGCCGGAAGTTTCGTTCCCAAAGAACAGGATGAAGACGTTCATTCAGCTCTTGAACGAGGACTGATTGAAATTGCTGGAGCGGAATTAGGCGGCAAGCTTCGAGCTGGAAGATCGAGAAACGATCAGATTGCAACTCTAATTCGTGCCTACCTGATGGACGAAGCCATCGCAGTTGAAACCTTGGTTCGAGAGCTAATTGGCGTAATCACAGATCGCGCGCAAGAGCATTTGGGATCAGCTATTCCGGGTAGAACTCACATGCAGCACGCGCAGCCGGTTTTGCTTTCGCATCACCTACTAGCTCACACTTGGCCGCTGGTTAGGGATATCGAAAGGCTTCGTGACTGGCGAGTAAGGGCCAATCTTTCCCCTTATGGAGCAGGAGCACTTGCTGGTTCCAGCCTGGGTCTTGACCCGAACTTGGTGGCTAACGAGCTAGGTTTTGCAGGGACAACTCAGAACTCCATCGATGCAACATCATCCAGAGACGTTGTTGCCGAATTCACTTTCATCTTGAGCCTGATCGGAATAAACCTATCCAGGTTCGCTGAAGAGATTATCGTTTGGGCAACCGCTGAGTTTGGCTACATCAAACTCGACGACGCTTATTCAACTGGCTCTTCGATCATGCCGCAGAAAAAGAACCCGGATGTTGCAGAACTTGCTCGCGGAAAATCTGGTCGCCTGATTGGAAACCTAACAGGACTGCTTGCAACTTTGAAGGCTCTTCCACTTGCTTACAACCGTGATCTTCAAGAAGACAAAGAACCAGTGTTTGATTCCATCGACACCCTCAAGCTATTGCTCCCAGCATTCTCTGGAATGGTTGCAACGATGAAGTTTGATCTTGACCGCCTAGAAAGACTTGCTCCGGCTGGATTCTCTTTGGCTACTGATGTTGCAGAGTGGCTAGTTAAGCAGCAAGTTCCTTTCCGTGAGGCTCACGAAATTACAGGCAAGTTGGTTTCTTACTGTGAGAAGAATTCTTTAGGCCTACACGAAGTTCCAGACAGCGAGATGGCGAAAATTTCTAAGGCGCTTACTCCAGAAGTTAGAGATGTTTTGTCCGTCTCAGGTTCGATCAAGTCTCGCTCTGGTGCCGGTGGAACTGCGCTTCCGAGAGTTTTGGAACAAATCAGTGAGCTTCAGAAAAACTGGGTGAAGAAGTAATGTCACCTTCAAATCAAGCCAACGATAAATCCTTCAAGGGTTTGTGGGAAGAGCTGCAGTGGCGTGGCTTGGTAGCGCTATCAACTGATGAAGCTGAATTATCAAAGCAGCTGAACTCTGGAAAGCTCACCTACTACATCGGGTTTGACCCAACCGCACCATCACTTCACCTTGGCAACCTAGTGCAGCTTCTGGTGATGAGAAGACTGCAGCTGGCAGGACATAACCCAATTGTTCTAATTGGCGGATCAACTGGTTTGGTTGGCGACCCGCGTCCAACTGCGGAACGAACCTTGAACACCAAGGAAACTGTTTCTGAGTGGGTGGAGAAGCTTTCCAAGCAAGCTTCCAGATTCTTAGATTTTTCGGGTAGCAACCCTGCAACTTTGGTGAATAACTTGGACTGGACAGCGCCGCTTAGCGCAATTGATTTTCTTAGAGAAATTGGAAAGCACTTTAGAGTCGGCAAGATGCTTTCAAAAGAAGCTGTCAGCGCAAGACTAAATTCTGAGCACGGTATCAGCTACACAGAGTTCAGCTACCAGATACTTCAGGGCTATGACTTCCTGGAACTTTTCAGAAGAAACAACTGCACACTCCAGCTTGGAGGATCAGACCAGTGGGGAAACCTAACTTCCGGTTCTGATCTAATCCATAAAGTAGAAGGTAAGTCAGTTCATTTGATGGCAACGCCTTTGATTACAAACTCCGATGGTAAGAAGTTTGGAAAAAGTGAAGGCAACGCAGTTTGGTTGGATTCAGAACTAACCAGTCCTTACGCTTTTTATCAGTTCTGGCTAAACGTTGAAGATGCTGATGTAGTTGATCGCCTGAAGGTTTTCACATTTTTATCCAAGACCGAGATCGAGGCGTTGGCGGAACAAGTTAAGTTAGCTCCTCACCTCAGGGAGGCCCAGCGGGCCTTGGCCCTGGAGGTCACGAGCCTAGTTCACTCACCGGAGGCAGCCGCCGGAGCCATTCAGGCATCCAAGGCCTTGTTCGGCCAGGCTGAGCTAACCGAGTTATCCGAGGCTGATCTACTCTCGGCACTATCCGAGCTTCCCAGCGCTAAGGCTCCAAAAGGCACTCCAATTGCCCAGCTTCTAGTCGATACTGGCCTAGAATCCAGTGTTTCCGCGGCTCGCAGGGCCATCAAGGAGGGTGGGGTCTACCTGAACAACGAGAAAGTTGCCGACGAGGGAGCGGTTTTTGACCAGGTTTTGGTTGGCAATTGTGCGGTGCTTCGAAGGGGTAAAAAGACCCTGGCTGCTTTGTATCTTTCCTAAAAATTTCTTTGGAAAAAGGGGCTTAAATCCCTTATTTGATTTGACATAGCAGGCCACAACAGCGTAATCTTGTGAAGTTGTCCAAAGCTTGAAATTCTGTCTAGAATTTCGGCTCAAGTGCACAAACTGCCACCTCTAAAACTAGCTAGAAATCAAGGTTTTTAGCATCTTTTGGAGTCGGCAAATTGGAAAAGCAGCTCCGGAGATCGAAATAAAACATCGATTCCCGGAAGCATCCGATCCTTGAGAACTCAACAGCGTGCACAATGTCGATGCCAAGAACCTCTTGGCTTTATTTGGCTTGCCAAATGAAGTGAAGAGAACAAATTGGATTAGACAGATTGTCAGACAATCTGATTTAGTCAGATCAAATTGATTGCCCCATTTTCCGGGGCATTCGTTCAAGTTTGCTTGAGGGCTTCGGTCCAAAAAGCTACTTAAC
>WLHO01000080.1 GCA_009702645.1 Actinomycetota bacterium
GCACCAACTATCCTTCGAGACGAAGAGGACTTCGTTGACTACAGCTACATCAATCACTACATAGTCAACGGTGCAGTGATTTTGTGTTCATTCAATGACCCAAACGATGCTGTGGCTAAGGCCATTCTCGAGAAGGCTTACCCGGGCCGGGAAATTGTGCTGGTTGACGCAACGCAGATATTTGCTCGTGGCGGCGGTATTCACTGCATTACGCAGCAGCAACCAGCCTGAGCTATAGATAGCTAGGCTTAGATTATGTCTAGGCATGGGGAACGCCAAAAACGGCGAATTGCTATTTCTGTTTTCACAGCGCTAACTTTTTCAATCGGTGCGCTGGCCACCTCAGGATTTATGTTTGCGCAAACCCTGGAGTTTCGCGAAAAGCTGGCAGTTGTCGATGGGGTTGGAAGTGTCTGCGGCCCTGCTGGCGAAGATGGCGCTGATGGTGTGTGTGGACCGCAAGGCGCTGCAGGGCCATGCGGACCGGAGGGCCCGATCGGGGAAACCGGTTCTGCGGGAGAACAAGGCGAGCCAGGAGAAACCGGTCCACAAGGCGAAAAGGGTGACACTGGGGAAACCGGAGCTACGGGACCTAAGGGTGCAACCGGGGCGACAGGTGACACCGGAAGAGCTGGTGTCGACGGTATAACGACCTTGGGTCACCACGGTTCGTTCTGGGATACATCAGATCAAACGAATACAGTTTCTGTTGTTCGCGCGATGCGACTAAATGGCGCAGATGTTTCAAACTGCGGTGTCTACGTCGAATCAGAAAGCAAGATTTATGTCACTCGAACCGGGGTTTACAACTTACAGTTTTCAGCACAGATAAAGACAAGCTCTAATCAAACCAATGCGGTTGACATCTGGTTATCAAAAAATGGCAACGCCGTTGAAGATACCAACACTCAGTTTTTTGCTCCAGATCGCCGAGGTATTTACATCGCCTCCTGGAACTTTCTTGTGTCACTGGAGGCTGGTGAGTTCGTCGAGCTTATGTGGTACTCAGCCGATAGAAACTTGTACCTGAGTCAGTTGCCAGCACAAACTGAACTTGGGATTCCGGCTGTGCCATCTTTGATCTTGACTCTTACTCAAGTCGGCTAGTGGCAATCCTGCCATTTATTTCGGGAGTAGTCTGATATTGAGCTTTCGCTCGGCAGACATTCAATTGATGGGAGTTTGAAATGAAGGTTGCAGAAAAAACATTTGTAGTGACTGGTGGCGGTAATGGAATCGGCCGCGAAGTAGTTCTAAATTTGTTGTCAAAAGGGTCTAGGGTTGCAGCTTTAGACTTGTCTCACGAAGGCCTGACAGAAACTGCAAGCCTGGCAAAATCAGAGAAACTCTCAACCCATCAAGTCAACATTTCAGACTTATCCCAAGTGGTTTCTTCTAAGTCAGCAGTCAATGCTTTTCACGGGATGGTTGATGGAGTTATCAACGTTGCTGGAATCATTCAGCCTTTTGTTCGAGTCAACGACCTTACTTTTGAACAGATCAAGAAGGTAGTCGATGTTAACTTCTACGGTTTGCTAAATGTCACCAAAACCTATCTGCCCGAGCTAATTTCAAGACCTGAGGCTCACATCGCAAATGTCTCATCTATGGGTGGCTTTGTGCCGGTTCCCGGGCAGAGTATTTATGGAGCTACCAAGGCAGCGGTAAAGCTTCTGACTGAAGGGCTTCACTCGGAGCTCCAGGGAACTGGCGTTGGCGTGACCACGATATTCCCAGGAGCCATCGGCACCAACATTGCCCTCAACTCAGGGATCATGACCGAGGCACAAATGAAGGAGATGGCCTCAAAAGGCGGGCCTCAGCGCAAGACGGTCTCCCCGCAGGACGCTGCAGAAGCCATCGTCCAAGGAATTCAGAACAAAAAGTTCCATGTTCTGATCGGCCAAGATGCCAAGACCATGTACTACCTATCTCGTCTGATGCCAGAAAGAGCAGCGAACCTGATCTACAAGAACATGAAGGACCTGCTCGGATAGATCTTCGTACTAGACTTTTCGAGGTCCAAATTTTGAAGATTCTTGAAAGCAGGTGGGATTGTCCGAACACGCGTTTGGTGCTGCAACACTCCTTGATGTAAAAGACCCGATGGGCCTTAGATCCGATGCTCCCCTGCTGGATGCTTGGATCAGGGACATCACCACCGAGCGTTCACCGTTCCAGATCCCAGGCCATAAAGGCCGCAATGACCTAACTGGTTCCATCGTGGATGGAGACATCCCAGTACTTCCTGGAAACCACCCGCTTCGCATCTCCCCCTCGCTGATTGTCGAGGCCGAAGCAATTGCCGCAGAGCTTTGGAAAGCAGACCTTTGCCGCTTTGGAGTAAACGGATCTTCCGGCTCTAATCACGCTGCTGTTATGGCAGTAGCGGGTCCCGGTGACAAGGTAATTGTTTCTAGAACACTTCATAAGTCTGTTCTAATTGGAATGGTCTATTCGGGAGTAATACCAATTTGGGTTAGGCCTGAAATCAATCCAGCAACCGGATTGCCCGAGTATCTTCGCTCCACCGTGCTTCGTGAAACTCTTGAAGCCCACCCAGATGCAAAAGCAGTTCTAATTGGAGAACCTTCATACGTTGGCACCATGAGCAATATTCCAAAACTTGCAGCGGTATCTCACGAGTATGGAATTCCACTGGTGGTAGATGCAGCGTGGGCAGCACACTTTGGTTTCCATGAGGAGCTTCCGCTAAATCCAATTTTGGAGGGTGCGGATATTGTTGTCACCTCTGCTCACAAAACTCTTCCCAGTTACTCTCAGGCTTCTTTTGTTCTTGTGAACAAGGGGTATGTAGACCTGGCACGCTTCAACAAGGCATTTGACTCGACCCAGACAACTTCTATGTCGGGAAGAATCCTTGCGTCAATTGATGCAGCTCGTGCCCTCATGGCCCGCCACGGACGGGAACTTTTGGGCCCAGTGATTGAAGCAACTGCCCGTGGTCGAAAGTCCCTGCGAGAAGCAGGAATCGGCGTCATCGACGGCGAGTACATCGACCCACTCAAGATGGTTATCTTGCTTCCTGAAACCGGAGCCGATGGGAACATCATCGAGCAGGAACTACTAAACGCCAACATTGATCTTGAGATGGCAAATCGGGATGTCATCATCCCCATGATTACTTTGGCCGATACTCCCGAGCGAATTGATGATCTAATTCGTCGAATAATCAAATTGGTCAATGTCAACCGAGGTGAGCCTAGGCAAATCGTAACCGCGGCCGCTTTCTCAGTTGTCCCAGAAGTTGTTATCTCCCCTAGAGATGCCTTCTTTAGCAGCTATGAAGTTGTGGCCGCCAAAGATTCAGTTGGCCGGGTTTGTGCTGAGCTAATTTGCCCTTATCCTCCAGGCGTTCCAGTGTTGTCCCCGGGAGAGCGAATTACCCAGCAGGCATTTGATGCCCTCATGGGAGCTAAAGAATCTGGGGTCAGGATTGCCTTTGTTGCAGACCCTTCTCTAGCCACCATTAAAGTGCTGCCTGCCTAAGTTGCTAGGGTAGCTACTTATGTATAACTACTCGCTTGCAACCCTTCGACTACTGATCGGGGTGGGGCTGATTGGCAGCGTCATCTGGCAGGTCACTGACCGAATTGCAAATGGCATCTTTAGACCTTTTGAATACTTTGCCTACTTCTCTATAGTGACTGCGATATTCGCTGGTCTTTTTTTGATTACCACGGGCTTTGGGCTACTGCTAAAAATTGAAGACACCAAGTGGGTTGAGATTGCAAGGCTCAGCTTCGCAGTTGCATTGATTGTTGTCGGTGTGGTTTACCACGCGCTACTTGCAGATGTTGCTAACGATGTTCGCGATGGCGACTACGCATGGCCGGTTCTTCCAAA
>WLHO01000081.1 GCA_009702645.1 Actinomycetota bacterium
AACAGAGCTATTAGAAACTAGGGCTCTAAGCGGTTTGGTCCGCGGAACAAGAAACCAACTTCTCTAATACTTGGCTGGTGCAGCATCAGCATGATCACTCGAAGAAGTCCCATTCCAAAACCACCGTGGGCAGGTGCTCCGTAGCGGAAGAAGTCAATGTATGTCTTTAGACCTTCTGGGTCTAGTCCTTTTTGCTTTGCCTGTTCGATCAGAACATCAACGCGGTGCTCGCGCTGTGCACCGGTTGTGATTTCTGTTCCACGCCAGATCAAGTCGTAGCTCTTGGTTAGTTCTGGATTGCCTTCGTGTCTCATGTGATAGAACGGGCGAACGGTTGATGGGTAGTCGGTAAGGAAGACGAACTCGTGATTGAAAGTTTCTGCAACGTGAGCTGCAATCTGACGCTCACCTTCCGGATCCATGTCTCCACCGCGAACAACTTCGTGTTCGCGGGCCTTCACTATCTCCACCGCTTCAGCCAAAGGAATTCGTGGGAACGGACGGGTTGGAACAACCACGTCAACATCGAACAGTCTCTTGATCTCTTCGCCGTGAATGTCTTTGACAGCCTGGATGGCAGCAACCATGAGCTGCTCCTGAAAGTTCATGACATCCTCGTGAGAGTCAATCCAAGAAATTTCCATGTCGACCGAGGTGAACTCGGTGGCGTGACGGGAAGTGAAAGATGGGTCGGCACGGAACACCGGACCGATTTCAAAGATGCGGCCAAGGCCGGCCATCATCGCCATCTGCTTATAAAACTGTGGGGACTGGGCAAGGTAAGCAACGGTCTCGAAGTATTCGAGCTTGAACAGCTCAGCGTTTGACTCAGAAGCTGATGCCATCAGCTTCGGGGAGTGAATTTCGGTGAAGCCGTTTTCTAGCCAGAACTTTCTCCAGGCTGCTTCGATGGTGGTCTGAACCTTGAAAACCAGGTTCATTTCAGGTCGGCGCATGTCCAAAAAGCGCCAGTCCAGACGCTTATCAATGGAGGTGTCATCGGCAATTGGAGTCTCAGGATCTGCCAGGGTGACAATTTCTAGCTCATCGAGCTGAATCTCAAGGCCACCGAGCTTTACTCGCTCGTCGTGAACTAGGCGACCCTTGATCCAAACAAAGGAACCGTTGGTCAGTGTTGAGACTGAATCAGCAAGAGCGTCTTCGTCGGCAGGGCGTGGGTAGGTAACCTGAACGTCACCTGTTTCATCCCTGAGAATGATGAACTGAATGCGCTTTTGATCTCTGAGCTTTTCGACCCAACCACCAAGGACAACTGGTCCATCCTGCATTGCTGCTAAGTCTTTAACTAAATGGCGCTCACGCATAGTTCTTGCTCTCTTTTGGGCTTCAGGGCCCAAGTTTAGCGGGGTTAGACTTGTAGCATGCCCGCCACCCGTATACATATGGTTCGCCACGGGGAAGTAGACAACCCCAACGGAGTGCTTTACGGGCGCCTTCCAAACTTCGCACTTACTGCCCTCGGTCGCCAGATGGCGGAAGCTGCTGCAAAAGAGCTAGCAAGCACCGGTGCCAACTACACAAAGCTGATCTCATCTCCCTTGCTTCGCACCCTTCAGTCCGCTCGGCCCATTTCCGAGGCGCTAAATCTTTCGGTGAGCACCGAGAACCAAATCATTGAGCCAACCAACCTCTTCGAGGGTAAAAAAGTGGGCCTCGAAACCGTTTTGGCAAACCCCGCCTTCCTTCTCAAGCTTTACAACCCGCTCCAGCCCTCCTGGGGAGAGCCGTACAAGCAGATTGTTTCGCGTATGTCAGAAGCCCTAAGAAGAGCTTGGGATCAGACTCCAGGTGGCGAGGTAGTGATGGTCTCGCATCAGCTTCCAATCTGGTCGCTTCACCTAGCGGCTGCAGGAAAGCCGCTTTGGCATGATCCGAGATCCAGAAGGTGTGATCTTTCGAGCATCACAAGCTTTGAATTCAAAAACGACAAGCTGGTAGAAGTTGATTACCGCGACCCAGCCAAGTCCTTGAGAACCAAGGCTGTAGATAGCGGTGCGGTTTGAGAAAACTTCTAGCTGCGCTCGCAATATCGGCACTGGTGCTAGCTACCTCGGCTTGCGCAAATGATTCACTCGCAGAGCAGTTTCGATCCGGTGATAACAAAAACTACATTGCAGGCGATGGCACAGTCACTGAGTTCGCAGCTGGTTCAAGACCAAAAGCTGCCAGCTGGTCAGGAGTAACTGAAAGCGGCGAAGCACTTTCCAGCACACAGCTTGAAGGTGTAATCACCGTGATGAACTTTTGGTACGCCGGTTGTGCTCCGTGCCGAATTGAAATGCCAGAGCTAATCGAATTGCAGAACAAGTTCTTGCCAGAGGGTGTTCAGTTCATTGGAGTAAACGTTCGTGACAGTGCCGAGACTTCTCTAGCTTTTGCTCGAAGAATCGGAATGAACTTCCCATCTGTAATGGATGCCAAAACCGGATCGGTAGTTTTGGGCTTCACCGGTG
The DNA here is from genome assembly GCA_009702645.1 of Actinomycetota bacterium. Next base: position 2,475 of record WLHO01000081.1, read on the forward strand.
TTGTAACCCCTCAGGCCGTTCCAACAACCTTGGTTATTGACGCCGAGGGAAATGTTTCTGCCAGAGTGCTCGGTCGTATCGATAAGGGCATTTTGACAACTTTGGTGGAAACAGTAATTAAGGAAAGAAAATGAGCCCGGGCGAAATAATTCTCAACGGCTCACTGATTGCTGCAATGCCACTTGCGCTTCTTGCCGGAATCATTTCCTTTGTTTCTCCTTGCGTGCTTCCACTAATTCCTGGATACCTCGGATACATCTCTGGGGTAGCTGACGGGGGAGCAAAGAAGTCAAAGATAATTTTTGGCTCAGTTTTGTTTGTGCTGGGATTCACCGCAGTGTTTGTTTCCTTCGGAGCACTCTTTGGCGGCCTTGGAGCACTTATTTATATCAACAACCTCACCTGGGTTCAGCAGGTACTCGGTGTCTTGATTATCCTGATGGGCTTTGTGCTGATCGGTCAGTTTTCGTTTCTACAAAGAACATTCAAGACAGGGATTAAGCCGCGAGTAGGCCTTGTTGGCGCACCACTACTTGGAGTCGCTTTTGGACTTGGTTGGACACCGTGCATCGGACCAACCCTTGCTGCGGTGCTAACTCTGGCATCCGATGCGGGATCTCCTGGTCGAGGTGCACTGCTTGCGCTTTTGTACTCACTTGGAATCGGACTTCCATTTATTGCAATCGCAGCAGGTTTCGATTGGGCTACCCGTTCTGTTGGCTTTGTCAAAAAGCACATCCGCACCTTCAACATCGCAGGTGGTGTGCTTCTTATTGCACTTGGTATTGCTCTAGCAACCGGTGTTTGGGTTGGTTTTGCAACCTGGCTGCAGGGGGTGTTCGGTGTCTTCGTCCCAGCTCTATGACGCTCCTGAAATCGGTCTAACTGGTTGGACCAGATGGATTTGGCGTCAGCTAACCAGCATGCGCACCGCACTGCTTCTTCTACTTCTTCTTGCAGCAGCATCTGTTCCAGGATCGATTTATCCGCAACGCTCAGCTGATCCAAATGGTGTGGTGAAGTATTTTGACGATAACCCGCAGCTTGCCGAGGTCTTAGATTTTTTCCAACTCTTTGATGTCTACACATCGGTTTGGTTCTCGGCGATTTATATTCTGCTTTTCGCTTCCCTAGTTGGCTGCGTACTTCCTCGAACCAAGATTCACTACGAAGCTCTAAAGGCCCAGCCAGTTCAAACCCCAACCAACTTGTCTCGCATGCCAGTCTTTGAAGCCGCAACTGCACCCAAGGGAGTCGACCCGGTTGAAAAGGGAATGCAGATCCTCAAGGCCCAGCGCTACCGCGTTATTCGCCGCGGGGATTCAATTAGCGCTGAAAAGGGATACCTGCGTG
>WLHO01000082.1 GCA_009702645.1 Actinomycetota bacterium
AGTTGGCCCTGAACTCCTCTGGCTTTCTTGCCGGTTCCAAAAACTTTGTAGATAACGTGAACATCGTCAACTACTACTACTGGCTTACCCTTTGATGCATCAGTCGCGGCCATAACGCGCCTCAGCTTTCCAGAAGTAGAACACACCAACAACGAAGGTGGCTATGGCCCAGCACGATGCGGCAATCCACAAAAACGGCGTCATCTGCATGTCGTTAATTAGTGCTCCTCGAGCAAGGCTTATGAAGTCATAAACCGGATTCAGCATCGCTACTGCCAGTAGCTCTGGGTAGCCAGCAAAGATACGCTCGATCTCAAAGAATATTCCGCTGGAGTAAAACATCAAGCGGGTAATAAAAGGAACCAGCTTGCCAAGGTCTTTGACCTGGACTGTGAGCCTGGCCGAGATCATGGCAAGACCGGTACTAAACAAAAACATCAGAAAAGTAATCGGGATTAGGTACAACCAGTCCCAGGTGATTTGCTGGCCGAAAGCCAACATCACAACTGGAAGTATCGCCAGCTGCGGAAGGAAGTTTATAAACTCCCTTATTACTGCCGAAAGCGGAAGAAGGATTCTAGGAAAGCTAACTGTCTTTAGAAGCCCCGAGTTGGATGTGATCGCTTTTGCTCCGGAAGAAAAGGAACCAGAAAAGAAAGAAAACAGAAAAACTCCGGTGATCAAAAACGGAATGAAGTTATCCGGTCTTAGGTCTCCAAGAATCAAACCAAAAACTAACCCGTAGGCAAATGCCTGAAGTGAAGGCAGCAGCACTAGCCACCAGCGACCGAGTCTGGTTCTGGCGTTAGCTGACTCGGATGCGTAGAGCGACATAGTCAACGCAAAGTCGCGACGACCCCAGGCCTGCTTTAGATACTCACGAAAGTTTGGACGAACGCCTACTTGCGTCAGACCATGCGATTTTGCATAGTCAGCTAGATTCATTTTCCGCCTCTAGCAATTTCGGACTTGAGCTGCTCATTTTTCTCGGCAACCAAAGAAGCCAGTGACTTGCCATACTCAATTAGCTTTTGCTCAAGAGACGGGTCGTTGGTTCCCAAAATTCGAGCTGCCAGAATTCCAGCATTTTTTGCTCCGCCGATTGAAACGGTTGCAACTGGAATACCACCTGGCATCTGAACAATAGAAAGCAGCGAGTCCATGCCATCGAGTTTGCTAAGAGATACTGGAACACCAATAACGGGAAGTGTTGTCACCGAGGCAAGCATGCCAGGTAGGTGGGCAGCTCCGCCGGCACCGGCGATGATTACCTTTACTCCGCGCGATGCAGCAGCTTTGCCCCACTCGATCATTTTCTCTGGAGTGCGGTGAGCTGATAAAACTTCAACCTCATACTCAATCCCGAATTCTTTCAGGGACTGGGCTGCGTCCGACATCACGGACCAGTCTGAGTCTGAGCCCATGACAACGCCGACCAATGGATTGGCCATTATGGACTCCTGTCGAATTGGATCAAGCTCGCCTGCCCAATTTTAGTGAAGATTGGGCTTTACTGGAGCCCCAGAATTGCAGCCCGCGCTTGTAAGGCGGTAGCTAGCGCGGATTCATGGGTTTGCCCAATCACCGTGATGTGCCCAAGCTTTCGCCCAATTCGAGGACTCTTTCCGTAGGAGTGCAGCTTCGCCGATTTGAATGAGCGCATCAGCTCCGGGTAGTTTTCTACGAAATCGACTTCGTCAGATACCCCAAGAAGATTCACCATCACCGCAGCGTCAGGAACTTCAGTGTCCCCCAGGGGAAGATTCAAAACAGCTCGAAGATGCTGCTCGAACTGTGAGGTAGTTGATCCTTCGATGCTGAAGTGTCCTGAGTTGTGCGGACGCATTGCAAGTTCATTCACAAGAAGTTTTCCATCGGCTGTTTCAAACATTTCTACCGCTAGATTTCCAGTGACACCAAGAGAGGTTGAAATCAACTTTGCAATCTCCATGGCTTTGGTAACCAGCTCACTTGAAACGTTTGGAGCCGGTGCTAGAACTTCTGAGCAGACGCCGTTTTTCTGTCTAGTTTCAACAATTGGCCAAGCCTTAAACTCACCGCTTGGAGAGCGCGCCGATAACTGAGCCATTTCGCGAACGAAAGCTACTTTCTGTTCGGCAAGAAGTTTTCCTCCAAGGGAAGCCAAGGTAGATGCTTCGAACCAGTCGCTTACCTCTGCAGCGGAGCTAACTACCCGAACACCTTTACCGTCGTAGCCACCGATTGGGGTTTTTACAATTACCTCCGGTCCGTTTTCGGCAATGAAGCTATCCAATTCACTTGGGTTCGAAACCGCCATCCAACGAGGGTTCGGTGCACCAATTGCTTCCAGGGCTTGTCGCATAACAAGTTTGTTCTGGGCGTGAGCTAAGGCTTTGGAATTTGGCTGAACGGAGATGCCTTTAGCCTCGAGGGCCTCAAGAATGTGCAAAGGAACGTGCTCGTGATCAAAGGTGATTACATCAACGCCTTTGGCAAAATCCAAAACAGTTTCAAGATTTGAGTAATCTCCGACAACAGTGGTGGCCAAATTGGCAGATGAGTTTGCTGTTTCAGCAAGCACCTTTAGTTCAATACCGAGATTGATAGCTGGCACGGTCATCATGCGAGCCAGTTGCCCGCCGCCGATTACTCCAACCCGATACTTCAATTACTTACTTGACCCTTTACCTAGATTGCGACCTTGGCCCAAGCCTCAATTTCAGCTGCCAAGTGTTTGGTCTTAGCGTATCCGCCAACTCGGAACTCTCTTCCGTCAACCGAGAGTATTGAGATTACTTGCCCTCCAAGGGCACTTTCTTTCTGAATCTCAATTGAGGAAAGCTCTGATAGCGGTAGTTGTCTTTTTCTAAGTCCCAAGAATCCAAACCGATAAACCAGTCGTGCGCTGGTTAACTCAAGGTAACAAGCCAGATAGCTAAGCAGTGGGAAAAACCAGAACAGCACCACTATGACTGCACCGGCAATCAACGCGTAGTTGTAATCAATAGGTGAGATTTGCTCAACAATAAAGGCCAAGGCAAAACTCACTACTGCAAGAACCAGGGTGGGAACAAATAGTCTGCGGGCTTTGGGCTTTAGCCGAAGCACTGTGTATTCAGAAGTAGTCACTGGATAATCTTCCCGCTAAGCCTTACGAAGATGAAGCACATCGCCCGCGGAAACAGTTAGTGTCTCGGTGGAAGTTTCCACAACCAGGCGCCCAGCAGCATCAATGTCTTTAGCTTTGCCGAAGGCCTTTTTCCCATCGGGGAACTCAACTGATACTTGCTGCCCAACTGTTGCAGAGATTTTCAGGATTGCCTCCCTAAGACCACTTGCTATCGCATCCCCACCTGCCTCAGTTAGCTCCAAGTAAAGCTGCTTGAGGTTTTGGATCACGGCCGCCAGAAGTTGATCGCGATCAGTGGAGCTACCGGTTTCGACAAATAAAGAGGTGGCGGTTTCAACCGGCAACTGCTCCTTGGTCTGATTCACGTTGATACCAAAGCCAATTACCACGCAGGAAAGATCCACTGAAGCTTCGGCAAGAATTCCACTTACCTTCTTATCTCCAACAAGTACATCGTTTGGCCACTTGATCTTTGGATTTGGTCCCATCTTCTCGATTGCTTGGCTTATTGCGAGCGCGGTCATCAGCGTTAGCCAACCAATTCCTGAGCCGTCAGTAAAGCGTGGTCGAAACAAAACCGAGGCCATTACAGACGAGCCAGCACTTGCTTCCCAACTGCGCTCCATGCGACCTTTGCCCGCGGTTTG
>WLHO01000083.1 GCA_009702645.1 Actinomycetota bacterium
CAATGCGTCAGCGTACCGAAGGTCGATTTCGTTTTGACCAGGTCCACCTTCGTGGTGACTGAACTCAACGGAGATACCGAGTTGTTCAAGCATTGATACCGCGCGACGTCTGAAATCGTGAGCAGTTCCACCTGGCACGTTGTCGAAGTACCCGGCTTTGTCGACCGGAATTGGACCCTCTGGGCCAATCTGAGAAGACTTTAGAAGGTAAAACTCAATTTCAGGATGAATGTAGAAAGAAAAACCTAAGTCGTTGGCCTTTGCCAAAGCGCGGCGAAGCACGTTTCTTGGATCAGCCGCAGCTGGCTGACCGTCGGGGGTCATGATGTCGCAGAACATCCTTGCGGTCGGGTCAATTTCTCCGCGCCAAGGAAGGATTTGGAAAGTCGAAGGATCTGGCTGGGCCAGCATGTCGGCTTCATAACTTCTGGAAAGGCCTTCGATGGCCGAGCCGTCAAAACCCAACCCCTCTGCGAATGCGCCCTCAACCTCAGCCGGTGCGATTGCAACGGACTTTAGGGTTCCCGCTACGTCAGTGAACCAAAGTCGCACGAACTTAACGCCGCGCTCTTCGATGGTTCGAAGCACAAAATCGCGCTGCTTATCCATGAAAATCCTCTTCCTTGCCTGCTACTAGGCTAATGCTTATGCCCGCCGTTCGCGTAGCCATGGCCCAGATAAACCCTACAGTTGGGGACCTTGCGGGCAACAGCGCAAAAATCCTCGATGCCGCTAAGCGCGCGCACTCTCAAGGCGCCCATATTGTGGTTTATCCAGAGCTTGCCCTGACCGGCTACCCAATCGAAGATCTGGCCCTTAGCCGTGACTTTCTTGCTTCAAGTGAAAAAGCGCTTGAGGAAATAGCTACTAGCGCGCATCAAGCAGGCCTTAGTGAGCTCACTCTGGTTGTTGGCTATCCGGGCTTTTCTGATAACCCTTCCAGTTGGGCAATCGGAGCGAACAAAGCAGCCCTAATAACCAAAGGCAAAGTCTCAGATAGTTATGCCAAGCATCATCTGCCTAACTACTCGGTGTTTGACGAGTATCGAGTTTTTGTACCAGGTCAGAATTTACTTACCTTTGAATCGCACGGCCTAAAGTTTGCAACAGTAATCTGCGAAGACATTTGGCAATCGGGTGGGCCAGTCGCCCAGATCGCTGCCTCGAAGGTGGATCTGACTCTGGTGCTAAATGGCTCTCCTTTTGAAACTAGTAAAACCGACTCGCGCCTAGAGCTGGTGCAATCACTTGCGAAAACTCAGTCAACCGCGGTTGCTTACGTAAACCTTGTTGGTGGCCAGGACGACCTCGTTTTCGACGGTAATAGCTTTGTGGTGGACGAAAGCGGCAAACAAATCCTGCGTGCCAAGCAATTCAATGAAGACCTCAGCATTTTCGACATCGAATCAAAATCCAAAGTGACTGCAGTAACTGCAAGTGCAGATCCCAAGGTGCCTACTGAGCAGATTTGGGATGCTCTTGTTTTAGGTTTGGGCGACTACGTTCGCAAGAATGGTTTTGGCTCTGTTGTCCTTGGACTCTCGGGCGGAATAGATTCTGCGGTTTGCGCAAGCATCGCAGTTGATGCACTCGGTCCAAAGAATGTGTTTGGTGTAGGAATGCCAAGTAAATACTCTTCCGAGCACTCGCTTACTGACGCCCGTTCCCTTGCTCAAAACACAGGTCTTGTGTATTCAGAGCAGCCAATCGAAACTATGGTTGAAACGGCTATGGGCCAGCTAAATCTTGATGGCCTTGCCGCAGAGAACCTGCAAGCTCGAATTCGTGCAGTGATACTGATGGGCCTATCGAATCAAAATGGTCACTTGGTTCTGACTACCGGCAACAAGTCTGAGCTAGCAGTTGGATATTCAACAATCTACGGCGATTCAGTTGGAGGTTTTGCTCCGATTAAGGACGTCGAGAAAAGCTTGGTATGGGAACTTGCCAAGTACCGAAATGAGCTGGCCGCGAAGTTGGGATCTACTCCCCCAATTCCAGAATCTTCAATTACCAAGGCGCCTTCGGCTGAGCTACGTCCAGGTCAGACAGATCAAGACTCACTTCCGGACTATTCAGTTCTGGATCAGATTCTCGAGCTTCATATCGAGCAAAGACTCTCAGCCTCCGAAATCACAGCCAGAGGCTTCGACGAAGCTCTGGTTGGTTCCGTTCTAAAGCTGGTCAAAGGCGCCGAGTGGAAAAGACGTCAGGGAGCGATTGGACCTAGGATCACTAAGCTTGCCTTTGGTCGAGAGCGGCGAATGCCAATCACCGGCTGGTCTAAGTAGGAGAAGATGACCACCTCACTCAAGAAAATTCGCACCAGCACGTTAGCTTCAATGAAGCAAGCTGGGGAAAAATTTGCCTGCCTTACAAGCTACGACGCTCTAACAGCACAAATCTTTGATGAAGCAGGAATTGAAGTTATCTTGGTGGGAGACTCTGCCGGAAATACAGTTTTAGGTCACGAAAACACACTCGAAGTCACCTTGGAAGAAATGATCAGCTTCGGCAAAGCTGTTGCCACAGCTGCCAAGTATTCACTAGTTGTGATGGACATGCCTTTTGGTTCCTACGAGATCAGTGCCGAGCAGGCAGTTGAAAGCGCGATAAAACTCATGAAGCAAACTGGAGCTTCTGCAGTGAAGCTAGAAGGTGGCAGCAACCGTGTTGCACAGATTGAGGCAATTGTCGCTGCCGGAATTCCGGTAATGGGGCATCTAGGTTTCACACCTCAGTCGGTTCATGCCATCGGAGGTTTCAAGGTTCAAGGTCGAGGCGATTCAGCTAAAGATCTACTTGAACAAGCCAAGCAACTTCAAGGCGCAGGCGTGTTCTCAATTGTTCTTGAGATGGTGCCGACCTCGGTAGCCGAGGCAATCACAAAAGAGCTGAGTATTCCAACCATTGGAATCGGCGCAGGAAACCAAACTGATGGTCAGATACTCGTGTGGCAAGATTTTGCTGGGCTTTCAACCGGTTCTAGGAAATTTGTGAAGCATTATGCGGACCTAAGAGCTGATCTAGAAAATGCGGCCAAGGCATACCGTGCGGACGTTCAGTCTTCAAGCTTTCCAGCAAAGGAACACTCTTTCGAGGACTAGTCCTCTTCGCTCTCCTGCTGCCTCCAGGCCTGTGATCTAGCCTTCACGATGGCCTCAGCGTTGGCAGCCTCGGCTTCAGTGTCAAAGGGGCCAATTCGATCCTCGGAAGAGCTTTTGAGACCAAGCTCAACCTGCTTTGTTCTCAAGTTAAACCAGTACTTAGGAGAATCTGACACTTCGTGCACCTTCCGGGTATAGAGATGAGCCTAACGCGCATCCCAAAATAGACTGGAGCAATGCCCAGAGATAGCCAAACCGGATTTCTAACGCCTGGCGTGATCTCTAAACAACTTCCTGTTCCGTCTTCAATTGTGCGGCCAGAATACGTGGGAAAACCAGCCCCTGCTGAGTGGACTGGATCTCACGTGAAATCTCCCGAGCAAATTGAAAAGATTCGGGTGGCCGGAAAGATTGCTGCCGAAGCTATCGCGTTAGTCGGCGCGAATGCTAAGGCAGGTATTACTACCGATGAACTTGATAAGTTAGCGCACGATTACATAATTTCACAGGGCGCTTACCCCTCTACTCTTGGCTACCGAGGTTTTCCCAAGTCCTGCTGCACCTCGTTGAACGAGGTTATTTGCCACGGAATTCCAGACGACACCATCTTGCAAGAAGGCGA
>WLHO01000084.1 GCA_009702645.1 Actinomycetota bacterium
AAAAAGACTTTGATATCGTTGTGATTAGCGCCAAAAACTTGGGTAATGGACCCCAAAGCCTGCTGCCAGCTCACGAAGCACCTTTAGGGAAAGCCCAACCACGGTGTGGGAATCTCCCTCAATTCGATCTATAAACGCACCGCCCAAGCCATCAATTGTGAATGCGCCAGCAACCTTCAGCGGTTCTCCGGTAGCCACGTAGTCAAGAATCTCTTGTTCTGAAAGCTTTGAGAAAAAGACTTTGGTGGAGCTAACTGCCAGTGAGCCAACTGGATTAGCTGGATCACGGTTGTCAATCAAATAGTGTCCGCTGTGTAAGACGCCGGAGTTTCCACTTAGCTTGCCCCAGCGCGCTAATGCAACAGCCGGCTCGTGAGGCTTACCGAGAATTTCTCCCTGAAACTCAAGCGCTGAGTCTCCGCCGAGAATGAGAGCACCTTGAGTGAAGGTATTTTGCAGAACTGATTCAGCTTTGGCTTTGGCCAAGAGCCCAACTAGCTGATCTGCACTCAGGTTTGGATTTTCAAGCCTGGCTTCGGCGGTCAGTGCAGGTTCGTCTGCATCTGGAAGGACAATCTCAGGCTCGATACCTGCTGATCGCAGCAGGGCGAGCCGGGCCGGGGAGCTGGAAGCTAGGACTAATCGGGTCACCTGACAAGACTACTTTGTAGCTGTGAAACACTTGTCAGATGAGCAAAACTGAAAACTGGCAAGGCACCGAAATTGAACTGGACATCGAGAAGGTGGCCCACGGTGGAATCTTCGTAGCCAGACACCAGTCAAGAGTAGTTTTTGTCTCTCACACCGCCCCGGGTGAAAAGGTTCGAGCCAGAGTGTTCGAAGACAAGGGTGGTTCTTTTTGTCGAGCAGAAACAGTAGAAGTTTTGGATGCTTCCGGTTCACGAGTGCCACACATCTGGAAAGAAGCAGATCGCTTGGGTGCAGGTGGTGCGGAGTTTGGACATCTCAAACTTGAGTACCAGCGAAAGCTCAAATCAGATGTCTTGACTGAATCACTTTCGCGCATGGGTGGAATAGAGCGAGAAGTTCCGGTTGAGCCGGTGCCAGGTGATGAGATCACTAACGGCCTTGGCTATCGCACCCGAATTCAACTTCACGTTTCCGAAGAAGGGGTAGCTGGCCCCTACAAAGAAAGAACCCACGAAGTTGTGCCAGTTAAGTCTTTACCGCTTGCAGTGCAGGAGATAAACGACCTAGGCATTCACCTGAAAAATTGGCAGGACGTGAAGCGCATCGAGATTTCGACAGCATCAACTGGCGGAGTTCAATGGTTTATCGACAAGAAGGTCAAGGGAGATAAAAAGCTTGTTGAGCGTGCCCTTGGAAGATCATTCCGAATCTCAAGCGGAGGATTCTGGCAGGTGCACCGAGGTGCAGCAGAGCTTCTCGCCCAGGAAGTAATTCAAATGTCTGAAGGGTTAGATCCTGCCGCCAACAACTTGGATCTATATGGGGGAGTGGGCTTGTTTTCAGGCGCGCTCGCAACCAAGTTTGGAAAGTCACTGAATATCACAACAGTTGAATCTTCAAAAGTTGCAACCGCTGATGCCGGGGCAAACCTTGTTGATCTTGCTAAGCACAAAGCGGTCTCAGCTCCAGTCGAAGGATTCCTCAAGGCTCAAATCAAACAAGGTTTAGTGCTTGAAGGTGCGACCGTTGTCTTGGATCCACCACGAGCAGGAGCGGGCAAGGCTGTAATTGACCAGTTACTGTTCTTGCGACCAGCCAAGATCATCTATGTCGCTTGCGACCCGGTTTCACTAGCTAGAGATTTGAAGGTTCTAGTTTCTGGTGGCTATCGCCTGGAGCAGCTAAAGGCCTACGACCTGTTTCCTCACACCCACCATTTTGAAAGCATTGCTAGTTTGGTCTTGTAATGAAAAAGACCATGGACATTTCGCAGCTCGCTGAACAAGGCGAGCTAAAGGTTGTGATTGTGGATGATCATGAGGCTATTCGAATCGCCCTGGCAAGTGTCTGCGCGGAGAACAATCTCGAGCTTCTGGCCTCTGAGGCCACCGTGGATGCGGCGCTAGCGGCCATCGATGGAACAAAGCCGAATGTGGCTGTTTTGGATTTATCCCTGGCAGATGGCTCAAGCGTTGAAGAAAACGTTGAGAAATTCATCAGTCGCGATATTCCGGTTCTACTTTTTAGCATCGCTGATAAATCAAACCTGGTTCGCGCAGCCCTCAAAGCCGGCGCTGCAGCGCTGGTTCCAAAATCCCACAGTATGACTGAGCTAATTGATGCAATCCGGATGGTCTCAGCTGGAATTTATGTGAATAATTTGCAAACCACAGCAGTTATCGATGCCGACTCTGATTTCAAAAAGGCCAAGCTTTCACCGCGTGAGCAAGAAGTGCTCTCGCTTTACGCCTCGGGCCTTGCCCTAAAGCAGGTGGCATATGAGCTCAACATCACTGTTCACACGGCCAAAGAGCACATTGATCGGGTTCGCAGCAAATTCGCGAATGTGGGACGGCCTGCCGTGAACAAAACAGAACTTCTGATGAGAGCAATCGAAGATGGGCTAATTGACGAGGGGACCTTGTAGGTGCCTTTTTCTAGGCCAGCTCCACAAAAGAGCTATTCGATTTCTCGAGTAAATCGCATGCTCGGACGGATTTACTCGGTTGCCTTAACTGCAATTACCGCCGAGGCGATTGTGAACGGTTTTGGTCAGCTTAGTTTTCTAAATCCAATTGTGTTCTTCGTTTCAGCAAGCGTTCTCGTGGCAGCAGTTCTTGGCGTTGTAGTTAGTACCTGGTTTGTTCCCTCGAGCACAAATTTCTGGCTCAGAGCTGTGGCAATTGTTGCGTTGGCATTGATTACCACTTGGCCACTTCATTTTGATTTGACCCAGGCTACCCCGGCAAGTTTCCAGCCTTGGATTTGGTGGCCACTTGGAATCGCAGCGATTGCAGCTGGCACCACTTTCAGGTTCGGTATCGGCGCAATCTATTTATTCTTTCTGACCATTAGCTGGCCAATCCTGAAAGTTTCCGGCTACGGCGGTTCAGGACAGCTACTTCAGGGAGTGCAAGAAGCTCTTCACCTGTTTGTATTCAGCGCAGTGTTGATTGCCATGGTTCTAGCTCTTCGCTGGGAGGCCGGAAAAACTGATGCAGCAAATCAGGAAGCAATTGCTTCGGCGGTTGAAAGCGCACGCGTAGATGCAGCGGAAATTGAGAGATCAAGACTCGATGCACTGGTTCACGACAGCGTCCTCACAACACTTCTAGTTGCCGCCAATGCCGAAACTGAACAGCAGCGGTCTTTGGCAGCCAAGTCTGCAAAGGATGCAATCGCGAGGCTTAGAACCGCCCGCTCAGAGGAATTGGAATCCACCCAGCTGACACTGGCAAGTTTTCTGCACGCGCTAGAGCTTCGCATCAAGGAAAGTTCTCCAGAATTTCAAGTGACCAGTGCTCGCCTGAGCGATTTGCCAATTTCTTCCCAAACCGCCGAGGCCTTGACAGAAGCCACACTGCAGGCGGTTGATAATTCACTAAAGCACGCCTCTTATGCAACCGAGCGAGTTGTCCGACTAAAGGGACAAGAATCTGGCTTGAAGATTGTTGTTAGCGACAACGGTAAAGGATTCCGCCCTTCTCAAGTACCAAAGGACCGAATTGGAATTACTTCGTCAATTGTTGCTCGGGTAACAAACGTTGGTGGAAG
>WLHO01000085.1 GCA_009702645.1 Actinomycetota bacterium
TAGATCTTTTTAGCGGTAGTTCACAAACTGAACGTCGACCTCTAAGTCTTTGCTTTTTAGAAGTGCCTGAACTTCCTGCAGATCATCTCGAGATTTGCTGCTGACACGAAGCTCATCTCCCTGGATCTGAGACTTTACGCTCTTTGGTCCTTCGTCGCGAAGGAGCTTATTAATCTTCTTGGCGTTTTCCTGAGAGATGCCTTCTTTGATTTTGCATTCAATGCGAAATTCTTTACCCGATGCAAACGGCTTTCCATCTTCCAAGCTCTTCAACGAGATGCCGCGCTTAACAAGCTTTGACTGGAAGACATCCAGAACTGCCTTGGCACGCTCTTCGCTGTTTGCCTTGATCAGGATTTTGTCGCCGGATTCCTCGATAGAGGCACCAACACCCTTGAAGTCGTAGCGCTGCTCGACCTCCTTGGAAGCCTGGTTTAGGGCGTTCGCAATTTCTTGCGGGTCAACTTTGCTTACGATATCGAATGAGGAATCAGCCATGCAGACAGTTTATAAGGGGTGTAATCAGTGGGCTGATTATTCAAGGTTTGGGGCCAATCCAAATATTGGTATTCTTTTAGGGCGCCGAAAACTAAACCTTTCAAGTGCATGGCTAGTTACCCAAGCGGCCAAAGGGAACTGACTGTAAATCAGCTGGCTCAGCCTTCGGGGGTTCGAATCCCTCACTAGCCACGAAACCCCAGCCCTCCACGGCTGGGGTTTTGTATCTCACCTCAACTCAAGGAAGAACCCATGGACCAAGCAGCTCAGGTGCCATCCACCGCCGAGAGTGAGTCCATGCCGGGCTGGAAGAAAAAGGTAACTCTTTTTCTTGTAAGCCAAACCGTCACTACCTTTGGCTCGATGTTGGTCCAATACGCGATTATGTGGCACCTAACTTTGACCACCAAATCCGGAACCATCCTTGCCCTGGCTGCAGTATTTGGTTTTCTGCCGCAGGCAATAGTGTCGATTTTCGCTGGGGTTTGGGCTGACCGAGTGAACCGAAAAATCATGATTATCATTTCCGACTCGATAATTACCTTGGCAACGCTTGCTCTTGCGTTGTTTATGTTCGCGGGCGTCGATGATCTCTGGCTAGTTTTCTTGGTGATGGCGGTTAGGTCCGCTGGGGCGGGTGTGCAAATGCCGGCCATCTCGGCCCTGGTTCCTCAGATTGTGCCAAAGGATAAATTGATGCAGGTCAACGGCCTAAACAGCAGCATCAATTCTTCATTGACGTTGCTTGCTCCAGTTGCAGCGGCAGGTGTCTACGCGACTATGTCACTTCAAGCGATTTTGATCATCGATGTTGTCACGGCAATCATCGGAATCGCACTTCTTGCAACTATCGCTGTTCCAACTCTGGAGCGGGTTGCTAGCGCGGAAAAGCCTTCGTACTTCACTGATCTTCGTGAGGGCATGAATTACATCTTTACTCACGATTTAGTTCGGTGGGTAATGGCAATTTTCGCAATCGTTTTTCTCCTGATTGTTGCTCCTTCGAATCTTTCACCGCTAATGCTGGTCAGAAACTTTGGTTCTGAAGTTTGGATGTTGACGGTACTTGAGCTTGCCTTCGGAGTAGGAATGGTTATCGGTGGAGCACTTATGGCCATCTTCGCCGCCAAGATCAACAGAATTGGCGCAATCATCGGAACCTCGATTGCATTCGGCGTTTTGGCAATCGCCATGGGGTTCACAACAAACCTGATCATTTTCTACAGTCTGTTCTTCTTCATCGGTCTTGCTGTTCCAGCGTTCTCAACATCTGCAAGCACCATGCTGCAAGAAACAGTAGAACCTGAACGCCAGGGAAGAGTTTTTGGTTTCCTCGGAATTGTCATGGCAGTTGCCATGCCTCTTGGAATGGTGGTTCTCGGACCCCTCGCTGACATTGTTGCTGTAGAGCTGCTACTGATAGTTACGGGTGCTGCGACGGTTTTGATTGCCGTTATCGCCGTTTTGTTGCCTTCGGGTAAGAAAGCAATTGCCGCAGCCCATGCAGCAACTGGTCCAAGCAACAAGCCAGAAGCCTGATTTCAAGAAGCGAATCAAAAACCTAATCAGAATCCTGAGCTGATTTGAGGTCCCTAGTGGGACAATAAACACTGTCCCCAAAATCAAAGGATTTATCTTGAACGCAATTTCCTCATTCATTACCGGCCGCAAAACATCATGGGTCACACTGCTTATTGGTCTGATCTTTGCAATCTTGGCCTTCGGTCCGCTAAGTGCTCCCAAATCAGACACTTCTCCAACCGATGGTCTGCCGGAAAACAATGAGACGGTACTTGTCAACAAAGCACTTGAAGGTCTTCCTGGAACCGATGGAACTGTTGCCGTCGTTGTTTACTCATCCACGACTGAGTTGACAGAGGATCAGAAGCTTTGGATCACCGGAACCTTTGACCCAATGGCACAAGGATTTGTTGATGGTGCAGGAGATAAGTTTCTTGACTACACCTCAGCTGAACTAAACGGCAACGCCTTTGTTCCTCCTGCTGAAGTTTCCGAAAACGGCAAGGTCGCCGTCATCACCGTTCCATTAGATGAAATTGAAGACGTTCCCCTTCGTGCAGAGCGAATGGAGGAGATGCGTGAGATCGCTAAAGAAGGTATGCCTTCCGGCCTCGAGGTTTACATCACCGGACCTGAAGGTTTCCAGGTTGACATCTCTGGAGTCTTTGCTGGAGCTAACTTCACATTGCTACTTGCAACCGTGATTATCGTTGCGGTTCTACTGCTGATTACTTACCGATCGCCAGTGCTGTGGCTAGTGCCACTGATTGTGATCGGTGTTGCCGATGGCATGGCCGGTCAAATTGCCCCGCAGCTGTCAACTTTCTTCCTAGGGGTAACAGCAGATGGATCGATTACTGGAATTTTGTCGGTGCTGGTCTTTGGTGCTGGTACCAACTACGCGCTGCTACTTATAGCCCGCTATCGAGAAGAACTTCTACTAAATGAAGATCGCCACATCGCCATGAACAAGGCTCTTCGTGGAGTCACCCCTGCCATTTTGGCTTCCGGTGGAACAGTTGCTCTAGCGCTGCTAACTCTTTTGTTTGCAGAACTAGGTGGCAACAGAACTCTTGGTCTTGTGATCGCGGGTGGAATCGTGATGGCGATGTTCGCTGCCCTTGTTGTGCTTCCTGCAGCAATTGTTGTGTTCGGCAGAGGTTTGTTCTGGCCGTTTATTCCAAAATTTGGTGGAGTAAACAAGTCAGATAAGGGTCTTTGGGCCAAACTCGGTCGCAGTGTAAGCAAGCGACCAGTGATTGTTTCAATCGCAGGATTTATCATCCTGGCCATCTTGAGCTTTGGTGCAACCGGCATCAAGGTTGGTCTTTCTTCAACCGAGCAGTTCCGCGTTGCCCCTGAGGCAGCTGTTGGTCAAGACGTTTTGGCTGAAGCTTTCCCTGCCGGTGCGACATCACCTGCAATCGTGATCGTAAACAACGGATTTGAAGATGAGGTTGCAGCTGCAGCCAAGTCAGTATCTGGTGTTGCCGAGGTAATCATCGGAGATTCAAACTCTGAAATCACAAAGATTGATGTGGTCATGGATGCCGAGTCTCAGTCCGAAGCCGCCTACCAAATCATTCGTGATCTCCGAGCTGAACTAGGAGCCGTCGAAGGAGCAGGAGCTCTAGTTGGCGGTTTGGATGCTCAGAGGCTGGA
>WLHO01000086.1 GCA_009702645.1 Actinomycetota bacterium
AAGGGCAAGGTGCGCATGGAGGGTAAGGACTACGTCATGCAAGATGGCGACGTAGTGGAGTTTAGATTTAACGTTTAGCCATGAAGCCTCTGTATTTTGTCGAACGCAAGTTCCAATCCCCCGTTGAGAGATTATGGCAAGCCTGGACTAGTTCCGACGAGCTAGAGAAGTGGTACTGCCCGGTATTTCTGACCGTTGTTCCAGGTTCGGCAACCAGCGAAGCTGTAGTCGGAGGAACTTGGGCAATCGCTGTTGACGTATCTGAAAATGGCTTCAATGCCTACTTCTGGGGCAAGTACTCTGCGGTGGAGACGAATCTGAAACTTGTACACGATTTGAACTACTCTCAGGACGAACTGGAATTTGCTCTTCGAGAGCCCAGGAGCGATGCCCATCGCATTGAAATAGATTTCACAGACACTGGTGGCGCCACCGTGGTCAGGTTTTCCCAGTTTGGTGACATGGATCCAGAGCAGGCCGAAGCATCTAGAGAGGGTATGGAGAGCTACTTCGACAATCTTGAGGTTTATCTAGGCAGCGATGACAAGTAAAGAAGTTGATAGTCACCTAGCCAAGATTCCACAGCCTCAGCGTTCCACTTTGCAGAAACTGCGTGAGCTGATCCTGGAGGAAATCCCACAGGCCGAAGAAGTAATCTCATATGGATTTCCTGGCTACAAACTCAATGGCAAAATCATCTGTGGTTTTGACGCCTTCAAAAATCACTGCAGCTTTTTCCCGCATTCATCGTTAGTGATTCCTGAGCTTGAAAAAGAACTCGTAAATTACAAAACTTCAAAGGGTGCTCTACAGTTTGCTATTGATAAACCACTTCCAAAGACACTGGTTCGGAAACTTATTCGAACCCGGATTCGACTACTCAAAGAAGCAGCCGCCAACTAGTTCCTAGTTCAGTTGGAATTTCAGGCGATGCTTACCTGGACCAAAGTAGTCAGCCATAAGTCCCACCTGAACAAATCCATAACTTTCCAACAGAGCTTGCATTGCAAGGTTGTTTGGGGAAGTAAGGCATGAAACAGCGACGAGGTAGGGGCTTTTTGCAAGTTCTGCCAAGAGCCTATCCATCAGTGCTCGACCAACTCCTTGGCCACGATGTGAACTCGTGATGGCTAGCGTCAGTAGTTCCCATTCATTCGAGCTGACTTTATCGAGCTGAAGCATGCCAACAATCTCAGAGTTGAATGAGGCAACAAAGACCCCACCATCTTCAACGCCTGCTTCGATTTCACCAGCAGGGGCTGGCTCGAGGTCAATATTGCCTTGAGGAAAACACTCGGCGTCCAGACTCAAAAGCGCAGGAAGATCAGAGGCGAGGGCAACTCTGACGCTGAGATCCATGACAAAACAGTATCAACAGTTGCGACCTGCGCCTAAGTAGTTTCGACTGCCTGACTCAGTAAGGTACAGATATGACCTCTGCAGAAAATGCCGTAGAGCATCCTGATCGCAACTTAGCTCTTGAACTAGTTCGGGCGACCGAGGCGGCAGCCATACGGGCTCATCCCTTTATCGGTAAAGGCCAAAAAAACCAGGCCGACAAGGCAGCGGTCGATGCAATGAGGGCCTTTCTTGGCACAGTAAGTTTTGATGGTTTGGTTGTCATCGGGGAAGGCGAGAAGGATGACGCACCGATGTTATTCAATGGTGAAATAGTTGGAAATGGAACCGGACCTAGATGCGACATTGCTGTTGACCCAATTGATGGAACTTCGCTCACGGCAGCAGGACGACAGAACGCGATATCGGTAATTGCCGTTTCCGATCGCGGAACCATGCTTGATGCTTCTTCGATTTATTACATGAACAAACTTGTTACTGGATCAGAAGGTGTTGGGGTTTGCGACATTCGAAAGCCGGTAGGCGAGAACATTCGAGCGCTAGCCAAGGCCAAAAACAAGTCAGTTTCTGACCTAGTGGTTGCTGTTCTAGATCGCCCAAGACACGAATCTCTAATTCGCGAGATTCGAGAAGCTGGCGCAGGAACTAGGTTGCTGTTGGATGGCGACGTAGCCGCCTCTATTCACGCTGCAAGTGCAGAGTCTCGAATCGATATGTGCATTGGAGTCGGAGGGTCTCCGGAGGGAGTCGTTACTGCCTGTGCGGTGAATGCTCTGGGTGGATTGATTCAAGGCGTTCTTATGCCTCGAGACGATGCAGAAAAGCAAAAGGGAATCGATTCAGGTCTAAAGATGGACTACGTCTACGAGGCCAAAGATTTAGTTAGCAGTGACAACACATTCTTTATAGCAACCGGAGTCACCGATGGGGGCTTGCTGGAAGGGGTCCGAAGAAAAGGACCAATCATCAGAACCGAAAGCATGGTTATCCGCGGACGAAGTGGGACAGTGCGCCGGATTATTGCCGAGCATCAAGCCGCCCGCTGGAACTAATTCAAAGAAGTCATCAGGCGACGAAGCGAGTCAACTCTTGCGGCCCCCTGTTGGCCAAGTGCACCAGCTGCAATTGCCTCATCGAGAGAGCAATCAGGCGAGTCTGCGAGGTGAGTGCAGCCTCTCGGGCAAGAGCTAATCGTTTCCCACAAGTCTTCAAAGGATCGAAGTAAGTTCTTCGGATCGATATGACCCAGGCCAAATGAGCGAATGCCTGGGGTATCAATGATCCAGCCATCTTCCAGTTTTATTGCCCTTACAGAAGTAGAAGTGTGACGGCCACGGCCGGTCACATCGTTGACTACACCAACCGCACGATTCGCCGATGGTGCGATGGCGTTAACCAGAGTGGATTTTCCAACGCCTGAGTGACCAACCAAGACGGTGACTTCACCAGATAAGAGCTCGTGTAGTTGCTTTAGATCGAACTCGTCAGATCGCGTTTGAACCACTGGAAAACTTAGTCCTGCGAAATTTGAAAGAAACTCAGTTGGATCTTGCAGGTCTGTTTTGGTTACGCAAATCATTGGTTTGAGTCCGGCATCAAGGGCTGCTGCCAGGTACCTATCCACTAATCGGGTTCTAGGTTCTGGGTTGGCAGCTGCAATAACAATCAATAGCTGGGTTGCGTTTGCAACAATCACTCGCTCTACCTGGTCGGTGTCATCCGCGCTTCTTCGAAGCAACGTCTTTCTTGGCTCGATTCGAACAATTCTTGCCAGAGCACCTTCTTCACCACTTAGATCTCCAGTGAGTGCGACTATGTCACCCACAGCTGGACCATCTTTTCGTAATTCTTTGGCAAGGGTTGCATTCACTGGGATATCAGAATCCACCAGGATTACCTGATAACGATTTTTGTCAACGCCCACCAGTAGACCAAGAGCTGCACCCTCGTGATCTGGTCGTATCTTGGTGCGAGGTTTATTGCCTTTAGGGTTGGGCCTTACGCGAATATCGGTCTCGTCGAGATCGTGCGCGCCTGGTTCTGGTTCGTAGAGCCAGCTCAAGCTTTACCCTTCAACATGCTTTCCCAAAGAGTTACAAACTC
The DNA here is from genome assembly GCA_009702645.1 of Actinomycetota bacterium. Next base: position 3,463 of record WLHO01000086.1, read on the forward strand.
TGGAATGGTCTTACTGGTCACAGTTATATTTTCAATTTCAATTCCCGGAACCCGCAGCCCAATGATTGCCCCGGCAGTTGCCATTCTGTGGTCTTCGTAGGTTCTCCAGAGCCCTCCGTGCAGTTTCGCTGGTTTGATGATCATCCCATCAGCAGTCTCAGTGGCA
>WLHO01000087.1 GCA_009702645.1 Actinomycetota bacterium
CTTGCCGAGCAATCTCTAATTGCATCTCGCTGCACACCTTTTGCAACCGTTCCGGTTGCAATCGATGCTGCTGTACTGGTGACGAACGTGCCAGGTTACTTTGAGATTTATCTAGATCCTTCTCAGATCATCGGAATATTCAACGGAACAATAACAAACTGGTCCGATCCAGCCCTGGTTGTAAACAACGAGGAATACCCTCTCCCAGATCTGCCAATTGTGCTTCCAACTGAAGCAACAGCTTCATCGAAGCAGGCCCTTTCTGATTGGATTTCACGTCTTGCTGGAGAGCCACTTGACCTCTCGGCAATTGCTGACGCAACAGATTTCAGCGAATCAGCATTCGCTATGCCAATTGAAGAAGGCGCCATCTCGATCGCTAGCGTGAGTGCTGCAACATTTGCCGGCTCTTCAATTGTTGCCATCATCGCGGAACCAGGAAATCTCGAGAGCATGATTAGACCTGACTACGAAGCCATCTTGTCTGCGAAGACACAATTGGTTTCGAGCCTTGAAGGAACAGAGCTAACCGTTTCTCTAGATCCGTCAATTGAACCAACAGCAGAAGAAGGTCTAACCGAAGTAGTTACCCCTTATCAAGCTGTTTACCCGGTCAAGATGGCTCTTTGCGGTGAAGACACAACCCTGAAGCGAACCGCTGCAAGATTCCTTCTAAGACAGGACTCCCAGGGAGTTATCGCAACCTCTGCTTTGATGCCACTGCCGGAAAGCGTCCGAATCGAGGCCATCCAGATCGTAATCGTGGGCCTTCCGGTGCCGACCCCAGTCGAAACTGAAGGTCAATAGCCCTTATTTGCAGTTGTTTCTATGAACTTGCTGAGAAGTAGGTTCGGGGGAATTAGGCAGGGTCAAATCAAGTTAAAATTGGACAGTAGCGAGCAACGTTAGCTCGCGACCAATCCACACCAAAGCTTGTTGACACCCACGCGCAATCAGCTCCTTGCTTCAGCTACCGAAACGGATATCTCTTGGCTACCCTGCTTTATAAACTAGGTCTTTTCTCTGCGCGCAACGCATGGAAGGTAATTGTTGCCTGGATTGTGCTTCTGGCAATCACAACTGGTTTAGCACTGTCTTTAGGTGGAAAGCTAACCACCACAATGTCGATCTCTGGTGTTCCATCCCAGATGGTTGTTGACAAACTTCAAACCACTTTCCCTGACGCCAGCCGTGGTTCAGGTCAGGTTGTGTTCTTCAAAGAATCTGGTTCTTTCACTGACGCTGATCGGGCAGCAATAACCGCAGCTTTGGAAGAAGTCGAAAAGTTGCCTGAGGTATCCGAGGCAATCAACCCATTTACTGTTCAGGCTGAGATCAGCGACGGTGAAAAAGAGATTCTTGACGGAAAAGCCGAACTAGCTGATGCCGAGAAGAAAATAGCTGACGGACAAGCAGAACTAGTTGATGCTGAGGCTGAGATCGCAGATGGCGAAAGTCAAATCGCCGAGGGTCTAAAGACCCTAGCCGCCACAAAAAAAGATCTTGAATCCAAGCTTGCTCAGGTAAACGCAGGTCTAAAGCAAATGCAGGACGCTGGTCTTCCAGCTTCCGCGCAGGCAGAGCTACTTGGCAACAAAGCGCAGCTTGAGGGCGGACTTGCCGAGGTTGAAAGACAGACCGCGATTGCAATTGCATCGCGCGATGAGATCGCAGCCGGCAAGATTGAGATTGCCGATGCACGAGACGAGATCGTCTCAGGTATCGATGAGATCGCTCAGGCCAAGATCGACCTTGCTATTGGCGAGAAGCTATTAGCTGCGACCAAAAACTACACCGTCGTATCAAGTGATGAGAACACTGCACTAGCTACCATCCGTTTCGACAAGCGAGGAACCGAGCTTGAAGAAGGAACTCGCGACTCGGTTGTTGAATCGCTTCGCGAAGCAGATCTCAATGGCATTCAGGTGGAGTTCTCTCAGGAGCTAACTCAATCCTTTGGTGAAATCCTCGGTGTTGGTGAAATCGTAGGTTTGATTGCTGCCGCAATCGTTTTGTTCGTTCTACTTGGAACCTTTATCGGTATGGCAATACCGATTTTCTCAGCTGTTGTTGGTGTTGCCATTTCCGCAACCACTGTTTTGGCACTGGCATCAGAAATTGAGATGACTTCAACTACCCCTGTTTTGGGTGTGATGCTCGGTCTTGCTGTGGGTATCGACTACTCACTGTTTATTGTGAATCGTCACCGCAGACAGCTGCGCGGTGGAATGAAACTCAAGGAGTCCATCGGTTTGGCAAATGGCACCAGCGGTAACGCTGTGCTGTTCGCTGGCCTTACCGTTGTCATTGCCCTTGTGGCACTGAACCTAACCGGTATTGGCTTTGTTGGACTTATGGGATCGATGGGTGCCATCGCAATTGTGATTGCAGTTGCTATCGCCTTGACCGTGACCCCAGCCGCACTTTCTCTAATTGGCGACCGCATCTTGTCAAAGAAGGAAAAGGCAGCGGTTTCTAAAGAGAAGAAGAAATCTGAAGCCAAGAAGAAGTCCGAAGCAAAGGCTGCAATCAAGCCAGTCTGGGCAACACGTCAGCCATGGTTGGCAGTTTTTGGAACAGTAATTGTTATGGGAATCATGGCAATTCCGCTGTCGGATATGCGCCTAGGTCTTCCAGATGGTGGATCAGAACCTACCGACTCAACTGCATACAAGGCTTACACGCTAACCAGCGATGGCTTTGGTCCTGGCTTCAATGGCCAGGTCACAACTGTTTTGTCTACCGATTCCGCAATTTCTGAAGATGACACTCTAGAGTTCCAGTCCGAGGTTGCAACCGCGTTGATGGCTCTTGATAACGTCAAGGCCGCTGTTCCTGCAGCAATTGCTGATGATCGAAAGACCTTTATCTTCCAGGTTGTTCCAACCGGTGGTCCATCCTCGGTTGAAACCGAACAGCTTATTCACGACATCAGAGAAGTTTCTGGTTCCTTCTTGAGCGCCTATGGCGCTGAGGTTGGGGTAACCGGTATCACCGCAACCAACATCGATGTTTCCGACAAGATCGCCGATGTTCTACCTCTTTATCTTGGAACAGTAATCTTGCTCTCACTTTTCCTACTGATGCTGGTGTTTAGATCAATCCTGATTCCAATTCTTGCGGCTGCAGGGTTCTTGCTTACAGTGACGGCAACCCTTGGTGCTGTTGTTGCGGTTTACCAGTGGGGTTGGCTAGCCGATCTGTTTGGCGTGACAAGCCCAGGACCGATCTTGAGCTTCCTACCGATTTTCCTAATCGGTATCTTGTTTGGTCTGGCGATGGACTATCAGCTCTTCCTAGTTTCTGGAATGCGTGAGGCTTACGCTCACGGCAAAAAGCCTAAGGATGCAATCAACTTCGGTATTCACTTGTCCAGGGGAGTAGTTGTTGCAGCAGCTCTAATCATGGTCACGGTCTTTGGAGGCTTTGCCTTCTCGCACCTTGCAACCATTAGGCCTATCGGCTTTGGTCTTGCTATCGGTGTCCTAATCGATGCTTTCTTGGTTCGATTGCTGCTGGTTCCAGCTGCCATGACCATCCTGAACAAGTCAGCCTGGTGGCTGCCTAAGTGGATCGATAAGGCGATGCCAGATATCGACGTTGAGGGCACCAAGCTCGAA
>WLHO01000088.1 GCA_009702645.1 Actinomycetota bacterium
AGTCCTGTCCTTCAATTGCCTTTTCCTTCTCGACGCGAACACCAACGATACGCTCTTCAATTTCACGGAGCTCTGGAGGTGAAGAAAGAATCGATAGGCGAAGTCTTGCTCCGGCCTCATCCAGAAGGTCAATTGCCTTGTCCGGTAGGAAGCGGTCGGTGACGTAGCGATCTGAAAGTGAAGCAGCAGCAACGATTGCACCGTCGGTGATGGAAACCTTGTGGTGAGCCTCGTAGCGGTCGCGAAGACCTTTCAAGATGTTGATGGTGTGAGGAAGTGATGGCTCGTTTACCTGCACGGACTGGAAACGACGAGCAAGAGCTGCGTCTTTCTCGAAGTGCTTGCGGTATTCATCCAGTGTCGTTGCACCGATGGTCTGTAGCTCTCCGCGGGCAAGCATTGGCTTCAAGATAGACGCTGCGTCAATTGCACCCTCTGCTGCACCTGCGCCAACCAGAGTGTGGATCTCGTCAATGAAAGTAATGATGTCGCCGCGGGTGCGAATTTCTTTGGTGACTTTCTTGAGTCTTTCTTCGAAGTCTCCGCGGTAGCGGCTACCAGCAATAAGTGATCCAAGATCAAGAGTGTAAAGCTGCTTGTCCTTCAAAGTTTCTGGAACGTTGCCGGAAACAATTGCCTGAGCAAGTCCTTCAACAACTGCAGTTTTTCCAACCCCTGGTTCACCAATTAGTACTGGGTTGTTTTTTGATCTGCGCGAAAGAATCTGCATCACGCGCTCGATTTCACGCTCACGACCGATTACTGGGTCAAGCTTTCCTTCGGCTGCTGACTGGGTTAGGTTCTTGCCGTACTGGTCAAGAATCTGTGATCCCTTTTGCGGAGCAACCTGCTCGCCACCAACCTGAACGGTTTCTTTTCCTTGGAAACCAGAAAGCAACTGAATAACCTGCTGACGAACGCGGTTGGTGTCTGCTCCTAGACGGGTTAGAACCTGAGCGGCAACGCCTTCACCTTCGCGGATAAGTCCAAGCAGCAAGTGCTCGGTTCCGATGTAGGAGTGACCAAGCTGAAGTGCTTCGCGAAGTGAAAGCTCAAGAACTTTCTTGGCGCGAGGAGTGAAAGGAATGTGTCCGGATGGAGCCTGCTGGCCCTGTCCGATGATTTCTTGAACCTGGTCGCGCACAGCATCCAAGTTGATGCCAAGTGATTCGAGAGCCTTGGCTGCGACGCCTTCGCCTTCGTGGATAAGACCTAGGAGGATGTGTTCGGTACCGATGTAGTTGTGGTTTAGAAGCTTGGCTTCTTCCTGGGCAAGCACGACGACTCGTCTGGCCTTATCGGTGAATTTCTCAAACATCTTTTCACTCCTTTATAGGGGCAATAAATTGCCCTAGGTAAAGATGTTAACTAGCCCGAAGGGGCTAAAGAAGGCTTGTTCGCCCTAGGCGTTAGGGGCTTTTTTGCGCTTGGCGCGCTCCTGCGCCTCTATTTCGCTGTAAACCTTGCGCTCTGTGGAATCAGCTCGGAAGATGCCTCGCATGACCGCATAGAACAGCAAACCCATAAGAATCGGGGGGATCATGGACATTCCGAAATCGGCGAGCCACTCCAGAGGAGTTAGGGCTACTACTTCGATTTCTTCCACAGGCTCAAGTTTACTTCACAAGCGGGAACAGAATTGTCTCGCGAATTCCAAGACCGGTAAGGCTCATCAACAATCGGTCGATTCCCATACCCATTCCACCCGATGGTGGCATTCCAAACTCGAGTGCCTTTAGAAACTCTTCGTCCAACTTCATAGCTTCTGGATCTCCAGATTTTGCAAGTGCCATCTGAGCTACAAATCTCTCACGCTGAATCACTGGATCAACTAGCTCCGAGTAACCGGTTGCTTGCTCGTAGCCGCGGATGTATAGATCCCACTTCTCAACTACGCCTGGCTTGTCGCGGTGATCGCGAGTCAAAGGTGAAGTATCGACCGGGAAATCCATCACGAAGGTTGGGGACTTAAGGCCAGGCTTTACAAAGTGCTCCCAGAGCTCTTCGACGTACTTGCCGTGAAGAGGGTGATCGATTTCGATCTCCACTTTGTCAGCAATCTTCTTTAGCTCCGCCATCGGAGTCTCTGGTGTGATTTCAACACCAGCTGCGGCAGAAAGCGATTCAAACATCGAGATGCGATCCCAAGTGCCAGAGAGGTCATTTTCTTCGCCGTCCTCAATTTTTACAACCTGCGTTCCAAATACATCCTGGGCTGCGTTTTGGATTAGCTTCTGAGTAAGTTCAGCCATGGTGTTGTAATCACCGTAGGCCTGATAAGACTCGAGCATTGCAAACTCCGGTGAGTGAGTTGAGTCCGCACCTTCGTTTCTAAAGTTTCGGTTGATTTCAAAAACTCGTTCTAGTCCTCCAACAACAGCGCGCTTCAAGAACAGTTCCGGTGCGATGCGAAGGAACAGTTCCATATCGAATGCGTTCATGTGGGTCTTGAAAGGTCGTGCTGATGCGCCACCGTGCATGGACTGAAGCATTGGGGTTTCAACTTCGAGGTAGCTATCTGCAGCGAAAGTCTTACGAAGTGACTGCATCACTTGAGAGCGAATCTTTACTACTTCACGCGCGCGGTCGCGAACGATTAGGTCGATGTACCTGTGGCGTACGCGGAATTCCTCTGAGAGATCATTGTGAAGATTCGGTAGCGGGCGAATTGTCTTTGCCGCCATCTTCCAGCTTGAAACCAGAATGCTTAGCTCACCGCGCTTGGAGGTGATTACTTCACCCTCAACAAACAGGTGATCGCCTAGGTCAACTAATTCTTTGTATTGCTCGAGAGATTCTTCGCCGACTTTATCGAGGCTAACCATGGCCTGAATTCTTTCGCCATCGCCGGACTGCAAAGTTGCAAAGCATAACTTTCCGGTGTTGCGAGCAAAAACTACTCGTCCGGCCAGTGCAACGTGCTTGCCAGTTGCAACATCAATTTCAAGTTCTGGGAACTCCGCACGCACTTCAGAGATTGTGTGAGTGATAGGAAGTGATACTGGGTAGGCATCTGAAAGATCGTTGAGCTTCTCGCGCTTTGCCATACGAACGGCAATTTGCTCGGGCAGATCCTCGGAATCGTTTTCTAGCTGGTCAGTCATTGCTGTTTGTTTCTCCTAGAAGGTGATCAACCTGTTATCGATAAGTCTTACGTCACCCACGGTTGCGGCAACAATCATTAGTGCCTGGCCTTTGAATCCTTCTTCAATTGCTTGAAAAGTTGCTGGATTCACCAAGGCTAGATAATCGAGTTTAGCCTCACCACTTGCGCTAAACACGGAGCTTGCGGAGAAGTATGCGCTCGATGCTCCCCCGCCTCGCTCAGCAGCTAGAGCCGCCTCCGCTAGAGCGGTTGGCAGAGTAAGAGCTGACTGGAGCGCAGGCTTAGACAATCTCTTGTTGCGACTGGAAAGAGCAAGGCCTTTGCTGTCCCTAATGGTTGGCCCCTCGATGATCTCGATGGGATCACGGGTGCCCAGTGGGTTTTGAGCCTTGACCATCTGACGAATCAAAAACAGTTGCTGAGCATCCTTGGCTCCAAAGATTGCAACATC
>WLHO01000089.1 GCA_009702645.1 Actinomycetota bacterium
GCTACCGCTGTTTGTACAACCGTCGAAAACCAAGATGAACTGTGTGGCTAAAGAGGTTGAGGCAATCCACGACCGCGGCTGGACCCACCACATCCCAAGGCTGATGATTTTGAGCAACCTGGCCCTGATCACCGGAACCAATCCGCAGGAGTTTTTGGATTGGATGCGGGAGCAGTTTGTTGATGCCTCCGAGTGGGTAATGGTTCCAAACGTTATCGGTATGGGAGTTCATGCCGACGCAGGTCAGATGATGACCAAGCCATATGCTGCAGGCGGTGCCTACATTTCTCGAATGACAAATTACTGCAAGGGATGTGCATACAACCCTAAAGAAAGAACGGGTGAAACGGCTTGTCCTTTCACAACCTTGTATTGGGACTTTTTAGATCGAAACTCCGCAGCATTTGCAAAAAACCACAGAATGTTCCAGCAAAACAACGGACTCAAAAGACTCAGCGACTTTCCAGAGGTTAGAAAGCGCGCCCAGCAAGTTCTAAAGGGCTTAGATAAAGGTGAAATCTAAGCAAACTCGCAGGTTCATAAGCAGGGCTTAGTTTGTTGCATCAAATAGATTTGAATCCATGTGGGTATTGCTGCTTGTTTCTGTTGCGGGGTTTTTAGCACAACTCGTTGATGGCGCCATGGGTATGGCGTTCGGGGTTACCTCGACGACCCTGTTGATCCTCTTGGCATACAATCCAGCTGCTGCATCGGCCATCGTGCACTTGGTTGAAATTGTCACCTCTTCAATCTCTGGAGCTGCGCACATTCGATTCAAAAACGTCGACTGGCACGCACTTGTGAAGGTGGCTGTTCCTGGAGCTATCGGTGCCTTTGTTGGCGCGATGCTACTTAGCAACATCGACCTATCGGCTTCCAGGCCAGCGACAGCCAGCGTGCTGTTTGTGCTCGGGGCCTTAGTTTTGTATCGCTTCACACGACCATTTATCTTGGGCAAAAAACGACGCGCACGCGCCAGATGGCTGGCTCCACTTGGACTTGCTGGTGGATTTATCGATGCAACTGGCGGCGGCGGGTGGGGACCGGTTGTCACTACCTCGTTGACCGCCTCCAACGCCCTCGAACCACGTAAGGCAATTGGAACAACCAATACCGCTGAGTTTGTAATTGCCGTTGCCGCAAGCATCGGTTTCATAATCGGGCTAGGTGCCGAACAGATTCCCTGGGACGCAGTCTTGGCTCTTGGCATTGGAGGCGCTCTCGCCGCACCGATTGCAGCTTGGCTAGTAAGCAAGGCGCCTCAGCGAATCCTTGGCATTCTGGTTGGAAACTTGATTATCTTCTTGAATGCCCGACAGCTAATCATCTCGTTTGAACTACCCGAAATCGCAGCAATAGTTGGGTTCAGCGCCGTTGCCGTGCTGTTTGTCGGAACACTGATTTACGGCATCAAGTTGTTGAAGACTGACCGTCTTCCAAAAACCGACTAGCTAAGAGCTTGCGCCAAATCGGCGATTAGATCCTTAGGGTTTTCGATTCCAACCGATAGTCGAACAATCTCGCCGCCAACTTCTAGGGGGGTGCCCTTTACCGAAGCGTGAGTCATCTCAGCTGGGTGATTCACGAGTGATTCAACCCCACCTAAGCTCTCTGCAAGAGTGAACAGCTTAGTTCTGCTGCAGAAATCCTTAGCTTGCTTTTCGGTTGCAAAACGCAAGCTAACGATTCCACCAAAACCAGACATCTGCTTTTTTGCTAGGTCATGGCCAGGGTGAGCTGGAAGACCTGGGTAGTAAACCTGCTCAACGTTTTTGTGTCCGTCTAGAAATTCCGCTACCGCCTGAGCGTTGGAGCAGTGCTTTTCCATACGAACAGCCAGAGTCTTGATTGAGCGGTGAGTAAGCCATGCATCAAATGGGCTAGAAACAGCACCTGCTGCAAACTGCAAGAAGCGGATCTTTTCGTAAAGCTGCTCGTCGTTGACAATTACAGCCCCGCCCAAAATGTCCGAGTGACCACCGATGTACTTAGTGGTTGAGTGGGTGACAATGTCCGCCCCAAGCTCCAGTGGCCTTTGCAAATAAGGTGTCGCGAAGGTGTTATCAATAACGCTCAAGACTCCGTTTTCTTTGGCAACTTTGGTAATGGCTGCAATATCCAAAATCCCAAGCATTGGGTTAGTAGGGGTTTCAACCCAAATCAACTTCGTCTTACCTGGCTTGATGGCAGCCTTCAGGGCAGCAAGATCGCGCATATCCACGACCTCGGAATCGATTCCGGCGGCACGGTGAATGCGGTTCATGAGCCTAAAGGTTCCGCCGTACAAATCATCGCTAAGAATTACATGATCCCCAGGTGCGCAAGTTGCACGAATTACTGCATCCTCACCTGCAAGACCTGATGCAAAGCTCAGTCCAAACTTGCCGCTTTCTAAGCTGGCAAGAACTTCCTGAAGGGCAGTTCTGGAAGGGTTAGCAGCTCGGTTGTATTCGTAGCCTGAGCGAAGCCCACCAACACCATCTTGCTTGTGGGTGGAAGTCATATAGATAGGTGGAATAACCGAACCATTGTTGGCATCCGGATCCTGGGAGACGTGGATGGCTCTGGTTTCAAACTCGGTCATTATTTGCCTTTTCGTATTTTTACTAGGTTAGCTCAGCTGCCCTGGCTTTAGCAGGGCTTCAACTTCACCGTCGTGTAGCAGCAGAGCAAAATCGTTAGAGGCCAGTAGCTTTGTGGCAACCTCAACACCTTGGCCGGAGCCAACCAGGGCTGGCTTTGCTCCCAGGATGTCCTTGACGGTTGCGGTAGGGCTAGCTGCATCAATCTGAGCCAAAGAAACAGTGCCAATAACGTGACCGATTCGAACCGGGGGAGTCTTGACCATAACCGGAAGGGAAGCAAGACCTGCATCCTCAATGGACTGCCTTGCGCTAACCAGGGAGTCATTTTCCAAAACAAATGGAATGCCAGCAGGGTTGAATGAGACCTTGTCGGCAAGCTTCACAGATGCGTCATCGCCTAGGAACCCGTGGGTTTGCATCCAGCCATCGTTGAATACCTTTGCAAGGTAGCCTCTTCCGCCATCAGGCAAGATCACAACTACCACTGCATCAGCTGGAAGATCCTTAGCTACTTTTAGTGCGGCGGCGGCGGCCATTCCACAACTAGGGCCCACCATTAGGCCTTCCTCGCGAGCAAGCCTTCTAGTCATCTCGAAGCTTTCGGCATCCGGAACTGGAATCACGTCGTCAACAACTGATGAGTCATAGGCTGCAGGCAAGAAGTCATCGCCTCGGCCAACGCCTTCAACCAAATACGGCATCGAGTTGGTTTCAGTCTTGGAATAGATTGAACCCTTCGGGTCACAACCAATTACCTGAACCTTGCCACCGCTTACTTCCTTGAGGTACTTTCCAGTTCCGGAGATAGTTCCACCGGTTCCAACACCAACAACAACATGGGTGACCTTGCCATCGGTTGCTTCCCAAATCTCAGGTCCAGTTGAGGCGTAGTGTGATGCCGGTCCTGCAAGGTTTGAATACTGATCAGGCTTGAAGCCGCCAGGGATTTCCTTA
>WLHO01000009.1 GCA_009702645.1 Actinomycetota bacterium
AACCTTTTTGCTTACTTAGATGCCACTGGGCTCGAAGCCAGATCAAACCTCCACCGGCACCCATTGCTACGAATGAACCAAGCAGTACTCCAAGCACGGCTTGTGCATAAAGCTCAGGTTTTCCAAGAAACGCTAGGTGTGCCATAAGAAGCGAAACCGTGAACCCCACTCCGGCTAGGAATCCCAGAGGGATAAAATCTAGAAGCCCAAGCGGAAGTCTGTCCTTGGGCTTAAGTATTTGGTTTGCAACAACTGCTGCAATGGATATGCCGACCACTTTGCCAACTGCAAGTCCAAAGAAAATTCCGGTGAAGACAGTGTTTGAATCGCCTGTCATGGTTGGAATAACTACTGCTACTGCAGTAAAGGCAAATAGCGGAAGCACAATGAAGTTAGTGGCCGGTTGAATCTTCGCGATAACTCCGTGCGATCTGGCTGCTGGAATCAAAACACCTAGAAGGACGCCGGCGATGGTGGCGTGCACCCCAGACTGGTAAATGGTGTACCAAAGAACAACCCCAAAAGCAGCTCTGATTAACCACTTGTTCTTTGACTTTGAAGTCTCAGCAAATCGGAACGCGATTGCAATAGCAATCGAAGCGATTAGCCAGGTCGGCTGAGCATTAGCAGTGTAGATAACAGCAATGATTGCAATTGCCACCAAGTCATCAAAGATGGCAAGGGCCAAAAGGAAGATCCTTGCCTCTTTTGGCATACCCCTTCCAAAGATTGCCAAAATTCCGAGAACGAATGCGATGTCGGTGGCGGCAGGGATTGGCCAACCAACAATGGCGTCAGTACCCCAGTTCAAGTAGGCATAAATCGAGGATGGGACAGCAACACCAGCGATGGCTGCAATTACCGGAACCAATGCGCGCTTGGGGGACGAGAGCGTTCCACTTCGAAGTTCGTATTTGAGCTCTAGGCCCGCTACAAAGAAAAAGACGGCCAGAAACAGGTCGGAAACCACGTGACCTAGCGTGATGTTGATGTTGATGAAATCAAGGTTTAGCTTGAATGCAATTGCATTCAATAGCGGCGCTCCAAACGGTGAATTGGCTAGCAGTAGGCCCGTCATGGCTGCCAGCATCATCACTACAGCGGCATTTCTCTCAGACTTCATAGTTCCAAAATACCTTGATTTTGGAAACAAAGAATTCACCTCGGAGACCGTTATGAAACATTTCGGAAACTTTCGAATCCACTTACCGAAACACGTTTAGGCCAGTGTTGGGCCAAGCACCAAAGCGGTGTGGTTTCGAACTCGAAAGGGGATCTCGGATGGAACAGGGAAACACTGCGTTCGTGCTTTTCTCCGCCGCTCTTGTGCTTCTAATGACACCTGGGTTGGCTTTTTTCTACGGAGGCCTGGTAAAGGCTAAATCCGTTGTGAGCATGATGATGCTCTCGTTTGGGTCCTTGGCATTAATTGCCGTGCTTTGGGTGCTTTACGGTTACGCAATTACTTTCGCCGACGTAGGTGACGTCGGATGGATCGGAATTCCACATATCATCGGAATTGATACCGCAGCCCTGGGTCTTGCAGCTCAGGTAGCCGACGCTGCCGCTCCTGCTGGAAACATCCCGGAGCTGGCGTTTGTAGCTTTTCAAGCAACCTTTGCAATCATCACAGTTGCCCTGATTTCTGGCGCGATTGCTGACCGTGCAAAATTTGGCGCATGGATGGTATTCGCTGGTCTATGGGCAACCTTGGTCTACTTCCCGGTTGCCGGATGGGTTTTCAACTTCACCCCAGAAGATGATGGAGGTTGGATCGTCGACAAGCTGGGTGCGATCGACTTCGCTGGTGGAACCGCTGTGCACATCAATGCAGGGGCAGCAGCTTTGGCTTTAGCAATCGTTCTAGGAAAGCGGTTCGGCTTCTCCAAAGGAATAATGCAGCCGCACAACGTTCCATTGACATTGATCGGTGCATCGCTGCTTTGGTTTGGCTGGTTCGGTTTCAATGCCGGAAGCCAATTGGCTGCCGACGGTGTTGCGGCTCTAGCTGTTGTGAACACAATCGCAGCTCCTGCAGCCGCGATGTTGGGCTGGATCACCGTTGAGAAGATTCGCCACGGAAAGGGAACCTCGATCGGCGCAGCCTCCGGAGTGATTGCAGGACTTGTAGCAATCACCCCAGCTGTTGCCTCTGTTGAGCCAGTCTGGGCAATCGTGCTTGGACTAATCTCTGGTGTCATCTGCGCCTTGGCAATTGACATGAAATTCAGCTTCGGTTTTGATGACTCGCTCGATGTGGTTGGAATCCACTTGGTTGGCGGAATCATCGGAACACTAGCCATTGGAATATTCGGCACCGACGTTGGCGCGCTATTTGGATTTGGCTTCGGTCAGCTATGGGCGCAGCTAGTAGGTGCCGGTGTGGTGCTTATCTACAGTTTCGTGGTGGCACTAGCGATTGGATTTGCAATCGAGAAAACCATGGGCTTTAGAGTCAAGGCTGAAGACGAGATTGCGGGGATCGATACCGTTGTCCACGGCGAGGAGGCTTACGCCTTCGCGCGCGGCAAGGACTAACCAAACTCAAAACCAAAGCGGGAGCCTGATTGGCTCCCGCTTTGTTGTTTTCTAGGCAGGCACGCCCCTTGGGGGATGTGGCAAGGCAGTGCGTTTTGGGTTAGAGTAGCCAAGCAACCTAGGTTGTAAGCGGATGTGGCTCAGTGGTAGAGCATCACCTTGCCAAGGTGAGGGTCGCGAGTTCGAATCTCGTCATCCGCTCGCAGTGGTGAAAACCCACGCATCGGTGGAGTGGCCGAGAGGCTAGGCAGCGGCCTGCAAAGCCGTCTACACGGGTTCGAATCCCGTCTTCACCTCCGAGTAGATAAAAGAAATGGGCGATTGGCGCAGCGGTAGCGCGCTTCCCTGACACGGAAGAGGTCACTGGTTCGAACCCAGTATCGCCCACGAACCACCTGGCCAAGAAACTGATGTGAGGAAAAGCTTGCCAAACCGCAGCGAATACGACCTCGTTCTCATCGGCGGTGGAATCATGAGCGCCACTCTGGCGGTGATTCTTAAGCATCTAGATCCGAAGCTAAACATGCTTGTTCTTGAGCGCCTTCCAAAAATCGCCGAAGAATCCTCGAATGCTTGGAACAACGCCGGAACCGGTCATGCAGCTTTGTGTGAATTGAACTACATGCCTGATGACCCAAACGGCGGCCTGCCATCGGCTGCAAAGGCAATTGCTATCAACCAGCAGTTCCAAGAATCAAGAGAGTTCTGGGCAGCCCTTGTGCAAACTGGCGTGATGAAGGATCCAGACACATTCATTCATTCAATTCCTCACATGACCTTTGTTCGTGGCGCAAAGGATGTCGACTACCTGAAGCGACGCTTTGAGGCGCTAAAAGCTCAACCACTATTTAAGGGCATGGAGTTCTCTGACGATGCGGAGCAGATTGCTAAGTGGATCCCTCTGATGCTTGAAGGACGCGCCAAAGAGACAATGGCAGCAACGAAGATTGAACAGGGCACTGACGTTGATTACGGAGCCGTGACTCGTCAGCTATTCAATTGGCTCGTAACATCCGGGGTAGAGGTGCTCACCTCCCACGAGGTTTCATCTGTCAAGAGAAACTCAGGTGGCTGGAACATTCGCGGAAACCATGAAAAACAAAAATTCGCAGTGAGCGCGCCCAAGGTATTTGTTGGAGCTGGTGGCTGGGCACTAAAGCTTTTGCAGAAATCTGGAATAAAGGAAGTCTCCGGTTATGGAACATTCCCAGTAAGCGGTCACTTCCTAAAGACAGAAAATCCAGAGTTGGTTGCCAAGCATCAGGCCAAGGTCTACTCCCAAGCTGCCGTTGGCGCTCCACCGATGTCTGTTCCGCATCTAGACACTCGCGTAATTGACGGACAAGCTTCCCTATTGTTTGGACCTTTCGCTGGGCTAAACCTAAAGTTTCTAAAGCATGGATCTGTATTTGATCTTCCGATGTCCTTGCGATTTGCCAACTTGCTGCCTTACATTTCCGTTGCCCTGACAAACTTCTCACTTGTTGTCTATCTGGTGCGTGAAATCTTGAAATCCCCAAAGCAGAAGATTGCTAGCTTGCGCGAGTTTGTGCCAACGGCCGATGCAAAGGACTGGCAACTTTACGAGGCAGGTCAGCGTGCACAGGTTATAAAGCCTTCGGGAACCCGAGGTACTTTGCAGTTTGGAACCGAAGTAATCAGCTCCGCAGATGGTTCTATTGCAGGGCTATTGGGGGCATCACCTGGAGCATCGGTTGCAGTTCGAGTGATGCTGGATGTTGCCTCGAAGATTTACCCTGACCAGTTCCAGATGTGGCAGCCGGAGATAAAGAAATTGGTACCTAGCTTTGGGCTTGATTTGAATTCTGATACAAAACTCGCAAGCGATTCCCTGTCGAGAACTGCAGCCGCTCTAAAGCTCAAGGCTTAGGCGACCGCAACTCCAAGCACGCTTCCAATCGCGAAAGCGATTCCCATGGTTAGCAAGGAAACAACTACGTTTCTTACTACCGCGCGAAGAGGCTTAGCCCTTCCAATCTTTGCTCCAAAGAATCCAGTCAAGGCAAGTGCCACAACTACAGACGCCACAGTTGCAATCTCTCGGTAATCAACCCAAGGACCAGCAATTGCAACAATTGGAAGCATTGAGCCAAGTGCAAAGGCTATGAACGAAGCAACCGCAGCAGCTCTAGGGGAGACGTGCTCGTCGGATGCAATACCAAGCTCACCTTCTGCGTGAGCCCTAACTGGGTCTGTTGCTGAGAGCTCTTTAGCAATTTGAATGGAAAGCGCCTCTGAGATACCGCGGTTCCGGTAGTACTCAGTAAGTTCAAGCAGCTCGCCCTCTGGGTTTTCTTTGAGTTCTTTTCGTTCCTTGGCTAAAGCTGCAATCTCGCTGTCGCGCTGAGCACTAACGGAAGCATATTCGCCCCCGGCCATGGAGATAGATCCAGCAACCAGTGCTGCGACACCAGCTATCAAAATCGGGCCGCTTTCAACCGTTGCACCGGCAACGCCCATGACAATGCCTGCGGTTGAAACAATGCCATCGTTTGCACCGAGCACTCCAGCGCGCAACCAGTTGAGTCTTCTGGCTAACGCTTTGCGCTCTTCGGCACGTGAGTCTAAGGATGTGGTCATTGTTTTTGTCCTTGTGGGTTGGTTTTCAGGCTACAGGCTACCAAGTGCATTGTTGGTAGCTGGTTAGGATAGTAAAGCCTTGACCGTTAGGACCACATTTTGCCAGAGACTATTGAGTTGACCCTTGAGGGCGGCTCCACCTCAGTTCCTAGCGGCACAACTGGTTTTGAGCTGTTCCAGGACAAAAAGGTTGTTGCTCAACGGGTAAATGGCGAACTTAGAGACCTAGCCCACAAACTTTCAGCTGGCGATAAGGTCGAAGCAGTATTAATTGATTCGCCCGAGGGCTTAAGCATTCTTCGACACTCCACCGCGCACGTATTAGCTCAGGCCGTGCAAAAGATAAACCCCGATGCGCGGTTGGGAATCGGTCCTCCAATCACCGATGGCTTTTACTATGACTTTGACGTTGCTGAACCCTTTACTCCTGAGTCCCTAAAGGCGCTCGAGAAAGAAATGGATCGGATTATCCGATCAGGGCAGCGATTTGTTAGGCGAGTTGTCTCAGATGCTGAGGCAAAAAGGGAGTTGGCCCTAGAACCATTCAAACTTGAACTTATTTCTCTAAAGTCTTCAGAAAATCTTGCTGAAGGCGCCGCTGAAGTTGGTTCCGGTGAGCTAACCATTTACGACAACGTAGACCCGCAATCAGGTGAAGTGGTTTGGAAAGATCTGTGTCGCGGACCGCACTTGCCGAACACCCGCATGATCGGAAACGGCTATTCACTTACTCGACTAGCTGCTGCTTACTGGAGGGGTAATGAAGCCAACAAGCAGTTGCAGCGCATATACGGAACGGCCTGGCCATCAAAGGAAGAGCTCAAGGCTCATCTGGAAAGACTCGAGGAAGCAGCAAAGCGAGATCATCGTCGTCTCGGTGCCGAACTAGACCTGTTTTCCTTTCCAGAGGAAATTGGCTCTGGTCTTGCAGTGTTTCACCCCAAAGGTGGAATCATCCGCAAGGTTATGGAGGACTACTCTCGCGCGCAGCACGAGAAAGCCGGATATGAGTTTGTTTACAGCCCTCACATCACCAAATCCAATCTGTTTGAAACTTCTGGCCATCTAGCCTGGTATGCCGACGGTATGTTCCCACCAATGAAGTTGGATGAGGAAGTAGATGCCGATGGAGTAGTTCGCAAAGTCGGACAGGACTACTACCTGAAGCCGATGAACTGCCCTTTCCACATTCTTATCTATAAGTCCCAGGCAAGGTCTTACAGAGACCTACCGCTAAGAATGTTTGAGTTCGGATCTGTATACCGGTATGAGAAGTCAGGAGTAGTTCACGGCTTAACGCGTGTACGCGGAATGACTCAAGACGATGCTCACTTGTTTGTAACCCAAGAGGACATGGAGTCCGAACTGACCTCGGTTTTGAACTTTGTTCTTGATCTACTTCGCGATTATGGTCTTACTGATTTCTATCTCGAACTTTCCACAAGAGATCCTGAAAATGAAAAGTTTGTTGGCTCTGACGCAATCTGGGATGCGGCAACTGCTACTCTCGAGAAGGTCGCAACCGATTCAGGTCTTCAATTAGTACCTGACCCCGGAGGGGCTGCGTTTTATGGACCAAAGATTTCCGTGCAGGCCCGAGATGCCATCGGTCGAACTTGGCAGATGTCTACTATTCAGCTTGATTTTAACTTGCCGGAGCGGTTTGACATCGAGTACACCGCCAATGATGGAAACAAGAAGCGCCCGGTAATGATTCATCGAGCTCTGTTTGGTTCAATCGAGCGCTTCTTCGGTGTTTTAACCGAGCACTACGCGGGGCACTTCCCACCTTGGCTCGCGCCAGTTCAAGTAGTGGGTATTCCTGTTGCAGATGAGTTTGCTCCTTATCTTTCTGAGATCATTTCTCAGCTAAAAGCCAAGGGTGTTCGTGCAACCATTGATCTAAGCGATGACCGCATGCAGAAGAAGATTCGCAATCACACCAAGGACAAGGTCCCGTTCCAGTTGATTGCCGGCGGTGATGACCGCGATGCAGGCTCGGTGAGCTTCCGCTATCGTGATGGCACTCAAGTTAATGGCGTATCGGTAGCAGAGGCCATCGAGAAGATTGTCTCGGCAATCGCGAACAAGGAGCAGGTCTAGTTGGACAAGCCGGAGTTTCTGCCAGGCGTTCCAGATAACTTCCAACGCCTATGGACTCCACACCGTCTTGTTTACATTCAAAACGGTCAACAGCCGCCTGCTAACGAATGCCCGTTCTGTCTTGCCCCAGAAGGTTCTGACGAGGATGGACTGATTGTTTTCAGAGGTGAAACTTGCTTTGTGCTTCTGAATCTTTTCCCATACAACTCCGGACACCTTCTGGTCTGCACATATCGTCATATCGCGGACTATGACCAGATCACCGAACAGGAATCGGCAGAAATGGCTGCGTTGACAAAGAAGGCTATGGAGGTTTTGCGTAAGGTAGCCCAAGCTCAGGGCTTCAACATTGGTATGAACCAAGGGGTTATTGCAGGAGCTGGAATTGCTGAACACCTGCATCAGCACATCGTCCCGCGTTGGGAAAACGACTCAAACTTTTTCCCAATCATTGCCAAGACCAAGGCAATGCCAAGACTCCTTGGTGAAATAAGGGCTGATATCCAGGCTGCCTGGAGCTAACTGGTTAGAAAACGCCCGATTTGTCGGGTTAGGATTGTCAGCATGAACCCCTCAAAGAACGAGTCAACACCTCTTGTAAAGCGCGGTCTCGCCGAGATGCTCAAGGGCGGCGTCATTATGGACGTTGTCAACGTTGAGCAGGCAAAGATTGCCGAAGACTCCGGTGCTGTTGCAGTGATGGCTCTTGAGAGAGTCCCAGCAGATATTCGTGCGCAGGGTGGGGTAGCGCGTATGAGCGACCCAGACATGATCGAGCAGATCATGAAAGCTGTTTCAATTCCGGTTATGGCCAAAGCTCGTATCGGTCATTTTGTTGAGGCACAAGTTCTGCAGAGCCTAAAAGTTGACTACATCGACGAGTCTGAAGTCCTATCTCCTGCTGACTACATCAACCACATTGATAAGTGGAAATTCGACGTTCCATTTGTTTGCGGAGCTACCAACCTAGGAGAGGCGCTTAGACGCATCACTGAAGGTGCAGCGATGATTCGCTCTAAGGGAGAAGCCGGAACCGGTGACGTTTCTGAGGCAACTAAGCACATCAGAACAATTCTTGGAGAAATCAACGCACTTTCTGCAAAGACCGAGGACGAGCTTTACGTGGCTGCCAAGGAGCTTCAAGCTCCATACGACTTGGTCCGCGAAGTAGCACGAACCAAGAAGCTTCCAGTAGTTCTTTTCGTGGCAGGCGGTGTTGCTACACCAGCGGATGCAGCAATGATGATGCAACTTGGTGCTGACGGAGTATTCGTAGGGTCTGGAATCTTTAAATCCGGTGATCCAGTAAAGCGTGCGGCCGCAATCGTAAAAGCAGTAGCTGCCTACAACGACGCAAGCGTAGTTGCGGATTCATCAAGGGGACTTGGCGAAGCTATGGTCGGCATCAATGTAAAAGACCTTCCTGCCCCACACCGTCTCTCGGAGCGCGGCTGGTAAGTGCGCGTCGGCGTATTTGCTTTACAGGGTGACGTTCGCGAGCATATTCGCACCCTTACTTCTATGGGTGTCGAAACCATTGAGGTTCGAAACGCTGCAGATCTAACAAGTGTGGATGGCTTGATTCTTCCTGGGGGAGAGTCGACAACAATCTCGAAATTGATTGACATCTTCAGCCTTCGCAAGAACCTTATCGATTTCATTACTTCAGGCAAACCTGTATTCGGCACCTGCGCAGGAATGATCATGCTTGCAAAAGAGGTGCTGGATGCTTCATCTGGTCAACGCAGCCTCGAAGCTATGGACATTTCAGTCAGAAGAAACGCGTTCGGGTCCCAACTTGATTCATTCGAAACCGAGATTGAGTTTGAAGGAAAACTCGCCAACGTTGCCTTTATCAGGGCACCGATTGTGGAAAGAGTGGGCCCGGGTGTTGAGGTTCTTTCTAAACTTCCTAACGGCGCCGTTGTAGCGGTGAGGTCAGGAAATCTTTTGGCCACAGCTTTTCATCCAGAACTAACCGGGGATAACAGCGTCCACGAGTACTTCGTGGCTATGGTCTCGAAAAGCCTTTAGATTCTCACCTAGAATTCTTAGCGAAGCTAACCAAGGAGAGCAATGTCCGGTCATTCCAAGTGGGCCACTACCAAGCATAAAAAGGCGATCATCGACTCACGTCGCGCCAAACTATTTGCGAAGCTGATTAAGAACATCGAAGTAGCAGCGCGTATTGGCGGGCCAGACATTGATGGAAACCCAACCCTCTATGACGCGATTCAGAAGGGTAGAAAGAGCTCCCTTCCCAACGACAACATTGAACGGGCCGTAAAACGTGGCTCTGGACAAGATGCCGATGCCGTTGAATACCAAACCATTTTTTACGAAGGCTATGGCCCAAACGGAATCGCGTTATTGATTGAGTGTCTGACCGATAACAAGAACCGTGCCGCGGCCGATGTTCGTCTTGCAGTCACGCGAAACGGCGGGACGATGGCCGATCCCGGTAGCGTCTCCTATTTGTTTAGCCGCAAAGGTGTCATCACGATCGAGCGCACCGAAGGAGTCACAGAAGATCGAGTGCTAGAAGTTGGCCTGGATGCCGGCATCGAGGATGTCGAGGTGCGCGAATCAAGCTTTGTCGTCACAACAGATCCATCTTCTATGGTTGCGGTTCGAACTGCTCTTCAGTCATCTGGATTAGATTACGAAAGCGCAGATGTTGAGTTTGTACCAGCTGCGAGTTTGCCAGTTGATGCAGATACGGCAAGAACTGTGTTCAAGCTAATTGACGCGCTTGAAGATTCCGACGAAGTGCAGAACGTCTATGCAAACTTTGACATCAGCCCGGAAGTACTAGCCGAGCTCGAGGCTTAGTTTTGACCAAAATTCTTGGCATCGATCCGGGTCTTACTCGATGCGGAGTGGGAGTTGTAGAGCTTTCAAAGGGGCGTAAGGTCTCCTTGGTTGAGGTTCGAGTTTTAGTTTCTCCAAAGGAAGAACAGCTGGATTTGCGGATTGGTTCTATTGGAAAAGAGTTAGAAACCTTGTTCAAAAAGCATCGTCCAGATGTGATTGCCATTGAGCGAGTGTTCTCGCAGCAAAATCTCTCATCGGTGATGGGAACTGCTCAAATCTCAGGTGTCGCCATATATCTTGCAAACAAGTATGGGATTCCCATCGCTATGCACACACCGACCGAGGTGAAGGCTGCGGTGACAGGTTCTGGAAGAGCTGGAAAGGCGCAAGTGGGGCAGATGGTTGCTCAACTGCTTGGGCTCAAGGAAGTTCCTAAACCTGCCGATGCAGCTGATGCTCTAGCGATCGCTATCTGTCAGGGCTTTCGGGGCGTCAACACTTCCGCCAGTTACACCAAGGCTCAGTTGAAGTGGAATGAAGCTGCTAAATCAGCAAGTGCTAAAAGCAAACGCTAAGTAGGCTAATGGCGTGATTGCCTCGTTGACCGGATTGGTCCTTTCTAGCTCAAATGGGCAGATTGTCATTGATGTCCAGGGCGTTGGTTATCTAGTTAACTCGACAGCGCAGACCGTCGGCTCGATTTCAGAAGGCGATAGCGTTAGTTTTCTTACCAGCCTGGTAGTCCGCGAAGATGCCTGGACTCTCTTTGGATTTAGAAACAAGCAGGAGCTCGAGGTCTTTGAGCTACTTCGAAGCGTCAATGGCGTGGGTCCCAAATCAGCTTTGTCGATTCTGAACCAGTTATCTGTGGAGCAAATTGCCCAGGCGGTTTCGGACGAAGCTGATGAAAGCTTCAAAGCAGTTTCTGGAATCGGATCTAAAACCGCAAAGCTGATAACCCTGACCCTTGCTGGCAAGTTGGTCTCCAATGGCACAAAGAGCGCATCATCAGGTAACAACGAAAGTGCCGTGAGTGCCCTGGTGGGTCTTGGTTGGAGCGAGCGTCAATCCCGAGATGCGCTGCAGCAGGTTGGCACAAAGGATATGAATGATAAGCAGTTACTCAAAGCTGCTCTTCAGATTCTTTCGAAGGCACGTAAAGGATGAGCGAACTTCTTGATGGCGCAGCCAGCGAAAGCGATCTAGCCTTCGAAAGCGCTCTTCGCCCAACTAATCTGAACGAGTTCATAGGGCAATCGAAGATCAAGCAGCAGCTGGATTTACTGCTCAAAGCCGCGTCTCTTCAAAAGAGGTCACCAGATCACATTCTTCTTGCAGGTCCTCCTGGTCTGGGCAAGACAACTCTCGCAATGATTGTTGCTAACGAGATTGGCTCAGGACTTCGCATGACAAGCGGTCCAACTATTCAGCACGCTGGCGATCTTGCTGCTGTTCTTTCGTCCTTGAGCGCTGGTGAGGTTTTGTTTATTGACGAGATTCATCGAATGGCAAGGCCTGCCGAGGAGCTTTTATACATGGCGATGGAAGATTTCCGCGTTGATGTCATGGTTGGCAAGGGTGCTGGAGCGAGTTCTATTTCTTTAGAGCTCGAGCCTTTCACTTTGGTTGGTGCAACAACAAGGTCTGGAATGCTCCCTAATCCGCTGCGAGATCGATTCGGATATACGGCTAATTTAGAGTTCTACATTTCTGAAGAACTTAGATTGGTTCTTGATAGGGCCGCAACAAAACTTGAAATGCAGGCTGAAGCCGATGCTATTTCTCTCATTGCTTCTCGGTCCAGGGGAACTCCAAGAATCGCGAACCGCCTACTTCGTCGAGTGCGGGACTATGCGTTGGTCGAGAACCATCAAAAAATCTCGCAGGACTTGGCTGCTGCTGCATTGGATTTGTACGAGGTGGATTCGCTTGGTCTTGACCGACTCGACAAGCAAGTTTTGACCACCTTGATACAGAAATTCGAAGGAAGGCCCGTGGGGCTTTCCACCCTGGCTGTGGCTTTGGGGGAGGAGCCAGACACCATTGAATCGGTGGTAGAGCCGTTTCTACTCAGGGAAGGTCTAATCGAGCGGACCCCTAAGGGTAGGCAGGCAACAGCCCTGGCCCACCGGCACCTTGGCCTGCCGTTATAATCAGTAGAACGCAAATGCTTTCGATAGCTTCCCTGTAATTCCACCAGATAGGTACTTTCTTCATGGACGACAGTCTCTTTTTATTGGCCGCGTTGGCATTTTTGGGCGCGATGCTGTTCTACTCAAGCCGCAAGCGTAAAAAGGCAGCCGAGACTCTTCAGACTCAGGTTGTTAAAGGCGCCTACGTGATGTTGACTAGTGGAATTTACGGAAAGATCACTGCAGTGTTGGATAACCGTGTGGAGATTGAAATTTCCCCAGGTACCAAAATGTTGGTGGCTATGGGGGCAGTCAGAAGCATCGAACAGGAGCCAAAGAACTCCAAACCAGCAGCCAAGGCCACCACTAGCTCTAAGCCAAAGCCTGCAGCTAAGACCGCTGCCAAGACTCCCGCCAAGAAGAAGTAGGGTCATTAATCTTGTCTGCTTCAAACACCGTTAAGTCCGCGCGCAAGTCGCTGTCATGGCTGCTGGCCATTCTCGTTGGTCTAACAGGCCTAATCGCAGTGGGTTCTCTTTCTGATGAGAACGCCAGCTTCACACCCAAACTTGCTCTAGATCTTCAGGGTGGAACGCAGGTTATCCTCTCGCCTTTGCTTCTTGATGGCCAGGCTGTAACTCCAGAGCAACTAGATCAGGCAGTTTCTATCATTCGACAGCGTGTAGACGCCAGTGGTGTTAGTGAGTCTCAAGTAGTTACCCAGGGAGATAGAAACATTGTCGTTTCGATTCCTGGTGTGCCAGACGAGAACACACTTGCATTGATTAAGGCTTCCGCGAAGCTTGAATTCCGCGCTGTTCTTGTCACAAGCGTTGGCGCTCCATCATCAAGCGTCGATGGCACAGATCCAGC
>WLHO01000090.1 GCA_009702645.1 Actinomycetota bacterium
GCTTTGGCAATTGAATTCATCCAGGATCAACTGGAGCGAGAGATCCCCGAAGATTCGCTAGCGCTGAATAACCGAAGTGGTGAGTATGTTGCACTTCTTACCCCTTCGGGCCTTATCGGAAAGCGCTTCGACACTGTTGTTCTTCCTGGCCTTAGCGAAGGGGTCTGGCCAAATCTAAAGCCAAGATCTTCATTGCTTGGAGCAAATGTTCTAGACGCGTTGATTGCAGGGGAGATTAGCCAAGCCGGTGAACTAAAGCGTTCAGAGCTTCCGGGAGAGCTTCGAATGCTCAACAAAGCAGCCGGTGCTTGCGGTCAGCGTTTGATTCTTTCCGCAACCGATAAAGAAGATGCGCAGCTATCGCAGTTTCTGCCACTTGTTTACGGCAGTTATCCGCAAATCGAATCACACGTTTCCAAGACCTACACACTTCGATCAATTGTTGGAGAGCTGCGTCGAGAACTTGCTTCAGGCAAATCCTCGAATCCTGAACAAGCTGCACTCGGCCTTGCCCGTCTAGCTGCGGCTGGGGTGCCGGGTGCTTCGCCGCGCAGCTGGTATGGACTTCTGCCTGTTTCTCCAACTGAACCATTGACTGATTTGGCAAACCAGCAGCTTCAAATTCGTCCATCGCAGCTCGATAATTTCTTGCAGTGCCCGCTTCACTGGTTTATTGAAACCCACGGTGGTTCGGCTGGATCTTTTCAAGCATCACTTGGTTCATTGATCCATGAGGTACTGGAAGTTTCTGAAACATCGGATCTTGCCGAGCTTGAGAAGCTAAAGCTTTCACGCTGGAACTCGTTGGAGTTCGAAGCCGATTGGCTGGAGGATTTGGGGAAGCGACAGGCTGCTCGAATGCTTACCAATCTTGCCGAGTACCTGAAGCAGTTTGAATCAGACGGCGGCCAAGTTTTGGCTAAAGAGCAAAACTTCAGCTTCGAACTTGGAAACATCGCTGTTCGAGGACAAGTTGACCGAATAGAGCAATTAGCCGATGGCAACGTTGTGATTGTTGATCTCAAAACAGGAAAACAAGCTGCCACTGCTGCGGATACGCTTGTGAATCCTCAGCTTGCGCTTTATCAAATGGCAGTTCTTGAAGGCGGATTCAAAGAACTTGATTCGATTGACCCTAAACAGCTAGCTGGAGCCAAGCTACTAATTGTTGGGGGAGCAAAGTTGGCCGAGCGAAAGCAGCCTGCGATGGATGCTCAAGAATCTGCCAGATTCAAAAAGCTACTACTGGATTGCTCTGAAGGAATGTCGAAATCAGTTTTTGTGGCTGAGATATCCAATCACTGTGAATCGGAAAGAGCCTACGGATCTTGCTCATTGCATCTAACACCGGCGGTGAGCTATGTCGGCTAGATATTCAGCGCCTGAGATTTTCAAGGTCATCAAAGAATTTGACCTTGCTCCAGAAAAGATTGATGCCATTGAAAACGCCCCGCTTGATTCCCCGGCTCTGGTGGTTGCAGGTGCTGGAAGTGGAAAGACGGAACTTCTGGCAGTTCGTGTGCTGTGGTTAGTTGCCAATGGCTACGCTCGCCCTGAACAAATTCTTGGACTTACCTTTACACGCAAAGCTGCCACCGAGTTATCCAAGCGAATCTTCGAGGCATTGCTCAAGCTGCGTGAAACCAGCTACTGGCCAGAGAATGTCGATTACGAATTCGTCGCACCCACTATCTCCACATACAACGCCTTCTCGAACCAGATCTTTAGGGATAACTGCCTGGCCTTAGGGTACGAGAGTGAGTCAACGCTGCTTAGTGAAGCAGCTGCCTTCCAGTTGGCACGTGAGGTATGCGTTAGGTACGGGTCGGAAATATCTGGAAGCCTGAGCGATCTTGACCTGAATCTAGACACTTTGGTGCAAAAAGTACTTGAGCTTTCCCAAGCCCTAAGCGATAACGGCCAAAGTGCAGATGCGGTGAGAGATGTTATCGAAGCAACCGCAAACCACATCGGCTCGCTTCCAAAAAAGGCGGGAGCGGAGATTGACTCGCGCTTTGTCTACATCGAAGAAATAGTGGAAGGCCTGAAGCCAACGCCTTTGATTGCTGAACTGGCTGAGAAATTCCAGCAGGAAAAAAAGCGTCGATCCATGGTTGATTACTCGGATCAAGTTGCCCTGGCCTACAAGGCAGTATCCGAAAACGCTCAAGCTGCCGAGCTAATCAGAGAGAACTTCACGGCTGTTCTGCTCGATGAGTACCAGGACACTTCCGTTCTTCAAACCAAGCTCTTATCGAAACTATTTAGCAACAGTTCAGTTTTCGCAGTTGGAGATCCAAACCAGTCGATTTATGGCTGGCGTGGAGCAAGCTCTTCAAACCTGGATCAGTTTGGAAAAGATTTTGGAAGCGTTAGGCACTTCTCGCTTCAAACTAGCTGGCGAAACCCAATCAAGGTTTTGGAAATGGCAAATCAGATTGCCTTGCCGCTTCAGCAGCCTGCAAGCTACGAAAAAGCTTCATCGAATACCGAGCATGTGCTTCCGGTCAAGCTTGCGCCTAAACCTGACGCTATTGAAGGAACTACCGATTTTACTTTCGAGCAAACCATCGAGGACGAGGCAGAAGTTGTTGCTAGCTGGCTCAAACCAGCTGCAACGACAGGTAAGAAGTGTGCCGTGTTGATGCGAAAGCGTTCGTCCATGGCCTTGTTTGTCGAAAAACTACAGGCTCAAGGAATAGAAGTAGAAGTTGTTGGGCTCGGGGGATTACTCGAGATGCCTGAAATAGTTGATTTGGTATGTGCTCTCAAGGTTGTGCAGAGAGTTGATTCAGGCAGCGAACTAATTCGATTGCTCACCGGAGCCAGATGGCGCATTGGAGTCAAGGACATCGATCGTCTGTTTGTTATGGCCAGGAAGCTATCTGGCCCAAGGCAAGAAGGGGTATTCCGCGAAGAGATAACTATCGTCGAGGCCCTCGATTTAGTTCTAAACGAAAAGCTCGAGCTGCTAAACGAGTTTTCCGAGCAGTCTTTGGCCCGCCTGCAAGAGGCTGCAAAACTGTTTCAGAATCTTCGCTCCGCCACAGCCTTGCCCTTGACGGATTTTGTAAGGCTATGTGCAGAGGAGCTTTGGCTCGATATTGAGCTGCGCGCCAATCCAAAGCTTTCTAACCCGCTTGCTCAGTTGAATTCCTTCTATGAAATCGTTGCCGGATTCGGATCGAATTCGGCAAGTGCCCTACTGAGCCAGTTCCTGAATTGGCTGGAGTATGCAACCAAGAAGGAACGTTTTGAAATTCCACGGGTGACTCCGGGCGCTGGCGTGGTACAGGTGCTTACCATTCACGCAGCTAAGGGACTCGAGTGGGACTTTGTTGCGATTCCAAACCTGGTCGAAGATGATTTTCCTTCAAAGCCCAGATCAGTTTCCGGTTGGCTATCGGGAGCGGAGCTTCCTTACCCACTTCGTGGAGATGCCGGATCTTTACCGGTGTTTGATTTCCAGAACGCTGCGATTCAATCAGAACTCAAATCCGCGTCTGATCAGTTCAAGGCAGATAACAAAGA
>WLHO01000091.1 GCA_009702645.1 Actinomycetota bacterium
AAAAGTAGTTGGAGCCGCAATTTTGGCCCACGTGCCAACAATCATGTTGCCCGAGAAGGTTCGTTATGACCTGAATGAAGGCAAGGAGATTTCGCTAGTTCCAGGTCTAAAGAGATTCCGCAAGGAAGTAATGGAGACTCTGGACTACGACACAGTAGTGGTTCTTGATAGCCACTGGGCTACCACAGTTGAGTTTGTAATTACTGCTCAGGCAGAACGCTCTGGATTGTTTACCTCAGAAGAGCTTCCTCGAGGCATGTCTCAGGTTCCTTACGCATTCAAGGGTGACCCAGAACTTGCAATGGCGGCTGCCAAATACGACGAGAAGAATGGAACCTGGATCACTCCAATTAGCGATCCACATCTTCCGATCTTCTATGCCACTGTCAACCTTTGGCACTACCTAGGTCGTGGACTGGATAAGAAGTGGGTTTCCATTTCGGTTTGCCAAACTGCAACAGCAGAAGATTTCCTAAGAGCCGGTCGCGCACTTGGTGAAGCAATTCGTGACACCGATCGTAAAGTTCTACTGCTTGCCTCTGGTGCGCTGTCACACACTTTCTACAAGCTTCGCGAACTTCGTAAGCACGAGTCCTCTGACCCAAGCCACATCTACTCAGAAGGCGCGCGTCTAGCGGACCTAGAGCGCATTGAGTGGATGAAGCAGGGAGACCACGCTCGAATCCTGGACACCATGGACGAGTTCAAGCAGTTCAAGCCTGAAGCTAACTTCAGTCACTGGTTGACCATGGCTGGTGCAACCGGTGAGGGCGAGAACACCGCCAAGGGCGTTATGTACTCCGACTACGAAAACTCCATCGGTACAGGACAAGTTCACGTTTACTTCCCTGAGCCTGAAGGTGGCTTCCCTAGACCAAAGGACTTGGTTCTTTCGCGTGACTGAGTATCGTCGAATTCTGCTAGAAGGAGCACCGGTTCAGGTGCTTCGAAATGGCAATGAACTGGTGGCCGCCGATGGCAGAAAAGTAGCCATCGAGGACGCCATTCACCTTGCCCCGAGTGAACCAACCAAAATCCTGGCTGTTCACCTGAACTATCAGTCCCGCACCGATGAGTTCATGACCAAGCTGCCTTCTGCGCCAACCTACTTTCATAAGCCGATCACTGCTTTGAATTCACACAACGGACATGTGGTTCGCCCGGATCGTTGCAAGTGGTTGAACTACGAAGGTGAAATTGTCATCATCATCGGCAAAACTTGCAAGAACATTTCCCCCGATGAAGCTGGTGAATACATTGCCGGTTACTCCGTGGGCAATGACTACGGTCTGCACGATTTCAGAGACACCGACGCCGGTTCCATGCTTCGAGTCAAAGGTGCTGACACCTTGGCTCCAGTTGGACCAGGAATTGTCACCGACTGGGACTTCCGCAACAAATACATCCGCACCTACGTCAACGGTGAGCTAAAGCAAGACGACAACACCAAAAACATGGAATGGGACATGAACTACCTTGTTGCAGATTTAGCTCGCACCATCACGCTAGTTCCAGGGGACATGATCTTCTCCGGCACACCAGCCAACTCAAGACCGGTTCAGCCAGGAGATGTTGTTGAGGTCGAGGTTGAAGGCCTTGGACGCCTGAGCAACAAGATCGTTCACGGACCTGCTCCAATTCGATCTGAAGTTGGAGCGCAGCCAACTGAGAGCGAAGAAGTTATCTCAACCGCGATGGGTGGCGACTGGGAATTCCGCGGAATTAGAACTCCATCCAAAGACCTTTATCCGTCACGAATCGAGGAAAAGTAAATGATCAAAGTCGAAGTCGACATGACCAAGTGTCAGCACTACGGACAGTGCGTATTCGAAGCTCCAACCGTGTTCAAGTTGAACAACGAAGACAAGTTGGAATACGTTGCTGAAGTTGACGACAGCGAACTAGACAACGTCGAGGCAGCAGTTGATATCTGCCCGATGCAGGCTATTCGCATCGCTCAGTAGCTAACGCTTTTGTCTGCTCCAGTTGTAATAGTTGGTGGCTCACTGGCTGGCCTTCGCTCTGCTGAAGGCATACGCCGAGCCGGATACAAAGGTCCAATTAAAGTAATCGGCAACGAGCCCTACCTTCCTTACAACAGGCCTCCCCTTTCTAAAGAATTACTCAGTGGGTCAGGCGATATTGACGAGATTTACTTTCCAATCAAAGAATCGGTAGCTGACATCGAATGGGTGTTAGGTCAAGCCGCAACTTCGTTAGATACGAAGGAACAAAAAGTCACAGACTTGTCGGGTACTAGCCACTCCTACAGCGCACTCGTTATTGCAACTGGTCTTCGACCAAAGCCACTGCCGGTTAATTCCAACGGCATCTCGGGTGTTCATGTTCTAAGAACTTTTGATGATGCCGTGGCGCTAAGAAAACAACTTCTTCCAGGGGTGAAAGTTGTGATTCTTGGCGCAGGGTTTATTGGTTGTGAAGTTGCAGCCACCGCAATCAAAGCTGGCTGCCAAGTCAAAGTAGTTGCAAGAGCACATGAGCCTATGGAAGAAGCTCTTGGCAAAACTCTAGCTAAAGAGGTTAAACGTCGACACGAGCTCAAGGGCATCGAGTTTGTCAAAGGTGCTTCAGTATTTGGTTTGATCGGGGATGGTCATGTGCAGCGGATAATTCTCGATTCCGGAGTTATCTACGATGCGGATCTAGTTGTAGTTGCAATCGGGTCCTTGCCAAATACCGAATGGCTTGAAGGAAGCGGAATAGATATCTCTAATGGCGTTTTGGTCGACGGTGGGCTGCGTGCACTTTCTTCTGATGGTGACGTGATTGAGAATGTTTTTGCAGTTGGCGATGTAGCCCGCTATGTCAACCCACTGTTTGACCAGGTCCCTCGTCGGGTAGAGCACTGGAACTTACCGACTGAAACTGGCAAACGAGCAGGACAAGTTTTAGGAAAACACCTAATCGGCGAGTCGGTGGCGGAAATGCTAGCGGAGCCATTTGCTCCGCTGCCCTCATTTTGGTCTGACCAGTACGACATGCACATCCTGGCCTTCGGCATGACATACCTTGCCGACAGATCTGAGTTGGTTGCCGGTGAGCTATCTGGCGAGTGCGTTCTTGAATACTTCAGAGACGACAAATTGGTTGGAGTTTGCGGGATTGGCATGCGGCCAACCATCCAAAGCTACCGAACCAAATTTTCGCTAGCTTGAAACACCCTTGATCATCGGGTTGTGAAAGGTTTTTCCAAACACCTTCTGTGATGCACCAACACGGTCGAGGTAAGGGGTGATTCCACCAAGGTGGAATGGCCAACCAGCACCCATGATCATGCAAAGGTCAATATCCTCCGCTGATGCAACAACACCTTCATCGAGCATGAGTTTGATTTCCTT
>WLHO01000092.1 GCA_009702645.1 Actinomycetota bacterium
ACAGATAACAAGTCAAACTTGGGAGCAAACGCCATCCTTGGAGTTTCACTTGCTGTTGCAAAAGCAGCAGCTGACAGCAGCGGATTGCCTCTTTACCGATACCTGGGTGGACCAAACGCACACACACTTCCTGTCCCGCTAATGAACATCGTCAATGGTGGAGCACACGCTGACAACGGTGTGGACATCCAAGAGTTCATGATTGTTCCAGTTGGCGCGCCAAGTTTCTCTGAGGCAGTTCGATGGGGTGCTGAGGTTTACCACTCACTAAAGGCACTTCTTCAGTCCAAGAAGCTTTCTACCGGACTTGGAGATGAAGGTGGCTTTGCCCCAGATCTTCCAACGAACCGTGCAGCGCTAGAACTGATTTCTGAAGCAATTGAGAAAGCCGGCTACAAACTAGGAACTGATTTTGCTCTCGCACTAGATGTTGCTGCAACCGAGTTCTACAAGGATGGCAAGTACCACTTCGAGGGACAGGCCCGAACATCTGCCGAGATGATTTCTTACTACGAAGAGCTAGTGGCTTCATTCCCACTGGTTTCAATCGAGGACCCACTTGATGAAAACGACTGGGACGGCTGGGCTGCAATGACAGCAAAGCTAGGCGACAAGGTTCAGCTAGTAGGAGACGATCTTTTCGTCACAAACCCTAAGCGTCTTGCTACCGGCATCGAAAAGGGCACAGCTAACAGCATTTTGGTGAAGGTAAATCAAATCGGAACCCTAACCGAGACTCTTGATGCAGTTGCCATGGCGCAGCGCCACGGTATGACCGCAATCATCTCCCACCGCTCTGGTGAGACCGAAGACACTTTCATTGCAGACCTAGCTGTGGCAACCAATGCCGGTCAGATCAAAACCGGTGCTCCTGCTAGAAGCGAGCGAGTGGCCAAGTACAACCAACTTCTGCGCATCGAAGAAGAGTTGTCAGACGCCGCTTACTACCCTGGAGCTAAAGCTTTCAAAAACTTCCGCTAGGAATAAATGATGAGAATCACCGGTCGGCTAAACAGCTACACGCTAGCCCTACTGGCAGTAATTCTCGTTGGAATATTCACCCTCGCACCAAGCGTGCAGATTTGGTACGAACAGCGCCAAGAAATTGCGGATTACAAAGCACTTGTTGAGCAGGCCAAGGTTGAACTAGAGGATATGGAAGCCGAGCGTCTTCGCTGGGATGACGAGGTTTACATTAGAGCCCAAGCAAGAGACCGGCTGTACTTTGTAATGCCTGGAGAAGTGAGTTTCCTAGTGATGGATGCTGATGGCATCGATGTGTCTGACACTTCTGGGACCGTTGGTGCAATGCTTGCAGAAAAGCGCAAACGAAGTGGATTCAGTGCTGAGGTTCTAGCAAGTAAAGACAATTGGGTTGATTCACTTTTGGAGTCGGCTCTTCGCGCAGGACTTGAACAGCCCAATCAGGAAATAGACAGTGTCACTAACTAAAGTCACTGAGCAAGATATCGAGTCTGTATCAATCCAGCTCGGTCGTCCCGCTCGAGACATCGTTGCTATTGCCGCAAGGTGCATTTGCGGAAACCCAGTTGTAGTTCAAACGAAACCAAGGCTGGAAGATGGAACACCATTTCCAACGGTCTACTATTTGACCCATCCCGCTGCTACTTCCGCCGTCTCCACCCTGGAGGCCACAGGTCTAATGCTTGAGCTTCAAAACAGATTGGCTGAAGAGCCAGTGCTTGCTGCCGCTTACGCAGCTGCTCACGAAAGCTATCTCGCGGATCGAAAACTTCTAGGAGAAGTCGAGGAAATCGATGGTATCTCTGCGGGTGGAATGCCACTTCGCGTAAAGTGCCTGCACTCTTTAGTTGCACATTCACTTGCCAAAGGCCCAGGCCTTAATCCAATTGGGGATTTGGCACTTGAGGCCTGCAGCTGGTCGCCGAATCGGTGCGTATGCGAAAAGTAATCGCTGGAGTATTAATCGCACTGGTAATTGCATCAATACCTCAGTCAGTTTCGGCAGATCCAATCCGGGATAGGCAGTATTGGCTAAGTGACTACGGCTTCACAAAGGCTTGGGCGCTAAGCCAGGGTCAAGGGGTAAAGGTTGCGGTTATTGACACCGGTATCGACGCTTCGCACCCAGCGCTTGAAGGAGCAGTGGTTGGTGGAACCGATGTCTCTGGCCTCGGCTCCGTAGATGGGTTTACACCCGTTGGGCAAAACAGTTATCACGGCACGATGGTTGCATCGCTTATTGCTGGAAGAGGTAACCCCGAGGATGAGTCGGCTGGAGTTTTGGGAACTGCCCCGAAAGCTCAACTGCTTTCAGTGTCGATGGCTTTTGGAGTAGATGGTGTTGATACCGACTCTCAGGTTGCTCAAGGAATCATTTGGGCAGTTGATAACGGAGCGCGAGTTATCAACTTGTCCTTAACTAGAAATTCAGTTTCTTGGCCACAGTCTTGGGACGAGGCTTTCTTGTATGCGTTTGAAAAAGATGTAGTGATTGTCGCAGCAGTAGGAAACCGCCTTGATGGAACCGAGCAGGTGTCTGCCCCGGCAACAATTCCAGGAGTGATTGCAGTTGCCGGAGTGGATATCAATGCCAATGCCAGTGAGCTTTCTTCAACGAGCGGCTTCACTATTGGCGTGACTGCACCTTCAGAAGATTTGGTTGCTGCTTATCCTGGCGGGGAGTATCGAATCTGGTCGGGAACCAGCGGAGCTGCCCCGATTGTTTCTGGAATGGTTGCCCTGATCAGATCCTTGTACCCAGAGATGGATGCTAAGAATGTTGTTAATCGAGTTATTCAATCGGCCATCAAAGATGGATTTGAAAACTACTCGAGCACATATGGGTACGGTCTGATCGACGCGGAGGCTGCATTGAAGATGGAGCTTGGGAATGTGACTGAGAATCCACTAGGTTCGTTATCGGAATGGATCGAGCTTTATCGGAAGCAGGCACCCCAAGAAGGGAGCCCCGGTGAAATTGTCACCCCATTTGATACCCCGATTACAGAAATTGGTGCCCCTGTCGCTATTGAACAGAGCATTTGGTTGCCATTGGCTAGCTATGCTGGGTTAGGGCTATTAGCCACATTTTTGTATTTCGCCTTTCGGCCCGCAGCCAAAGGCCCAAAGAGCAATAAGCGAAAGTAGTAAATTAGACCAATGCCAAGAATTCTTATTGTCGGCGGAGGCTACGCCGGCTTCTACACTGCACGAAAACTTGAGAAGTACCTCAGGAAAAACGAGGCAGAGGTCACAATGATTGACCCGCTTCCTTACATGACTTACCAACCATTCCTTCCAGAGGTAGCCGCTGGTTCTATTGAGCCAAGGCATGCAGTGGTGTCTCACCGC
>WLHO01000093.1 GCA_009702645.1 Actinomycetota bacterium
GGTAGGTAAACCTCTCGCACCTCTTTGATATCTAGGAAATCTCCAAGTCCTCGAATTTGTGAGATTTCAGCTTCAGAAAGAGGAAGCTCAGTGGCGTTTCCAAGTTCGGCCCAATCAGCGCGGGAAATCTCAACAAAAGGGGTTGGGTTGGCGCCTTGTTTGCTTATTGCGGAGCCGGGAACGTTCACAACAAGCCATTCTGCCGTAAATTAGTAGGGTGTGCGGAATCGTTGGATACGTAGGACCTAAATCAACCCAGGATGTTCTCCTGGGTGGTTTGCGTCGCTTGGAGTATCGAGGATATGACTCAGCCGGCATCTCTGTTATCAGCGATGGCCACCTTGCTACCCGCAAGAAAGCCGGCAAGCTAGACAACCTAGTTGCCGACATCAAAGCTCACCCAATCGCCGAGGCAAGAATCGGAATCGGTCACACCCGCTGGGCAACCCACGGAGCGCCAACCGATCAAAACGCTCATCCTCACCTTGGTGGATCGGCCAGCAAGCTTGCCCTTATCCATAACGGCATCATTGAAAACTTCTCGGAGCTAAAGCAAGAGTTATTGGATGCTGGAACATCGTTTGCCAGCGAAACAGATTCTGAAGTTGCAGCCCACTTGATTGCCAAAGAGTATGAAGATTCTAAAGATTTAGTCAAAGCCTTTGGCAAGGTTGTAAATCGTCTGCACGGAGCATTTACCATTCTTGTAATTCACGAAGACTTCCCTGATTTGATTCTTGCGGCTCGCAAGAACGCGCCTTTGGTTATTGGAATTGGTGAAGGCGAGAACTTCCTTGGATCTGACGTTGCAGCTTTTGTTGAGCACACCAAGCGCGCCATTTCAGTTGGTCAAGATGAGATTGTTATCTTGCGCCCAAGTGGTGTTGAGATTCAAGGATTTGATGGACACAAGGTCGATTCGAAAGAAT
Source organism: Actinomycetota bacterium (assembly GCA_009702645.1). The sequence continues at coordinate 930 of WLHO01000093.1, forward strand.
TCACAATCGACTGGGATGCATCGCAAGCCTCCAAGGGTGGCTGGCCATCGTTTATGGCCAAAGAAATTGCCGACCAGCCACAGTCAGTTGCTGACACTCTTATGGGTCGAATCAACTCAGAGGGAATGGTTACACTTCCTGAAATTGATGGCCTGGACGCTAAGGATCTGTTGGCAATCGATCGGATTATTGTGGTGGCCTGCGGAACCGCTAGCTATGCAGGTGAGATTGCAAAGTACGCAATTGAAAAGTGGGCGAAGATTCCAGTCTCAGTCGAGTTAGCTCACGAGTTCCGCTACCGCGATCCAATCTTGACCCCCAACACATTGATTGTTGCCATTAGCCAATCCGGTGAAACCATGGACACTTTGATGGCTACCCGCTACGCCAAAGAACAAGGCGCCAAGGTAATGGCCATTTGCAATACTCAGGGTGCTACCTTGGCTCGCGAATCCGATGCTGTTTTATACACCCACGCCGGTCCAGAGGTAGCGGTAGCTTCCACCAAGGCGCTAACTGCTCAGATGACTGCTGTTTACCTGCTGGCACTATTTCTTGCCACGGGGAGAAAATCACTTCCAGTATCCGAGCTATCTGATCTGGGCAAGGAGCTACTAAAGCTTCCAGCCAAGGTCACTGAAGTTTTGGCCTCTCTTGATCAGGTGACATCTTTGGCCACCAAGATGGCAAATGCCAAAACTGTTTTGTTCTTGGGTCGAAACGTAGGTTTCCCAGTTGCAATGGAAGGTGCACTAAAGCTCAAGGAGCTTGCATACATCCACGCAGAAGGATTTGCTGCCGGTGAGCTAAAGCACGGACCTATTGCTCTGATTGAAGAAGGTCAGCCAGTAATTGTTATCTTGCCTTCACCGAAGGATCCACTTCACCCAAAGGTGATTTCGAACATTCAAGAGATCAAAGCTCGTGGGGCGGTAGTAATTGCAATTGCTGAGCAAGGCGATAAAGAAGCTTCCAAATATGCAGAAAATGTTTGGTTTGTCCCAGAAACCAATTGGTTGATGGCACCGGTGCTAACAGTTATACCTCTTCAGACTTTTGCAATGGGCCTTGCTAATGCCAAAGGCTTGGATGTTGACCAGCCGCGGAACCTGGCTAAGTCGGTCACGGTCGAGTAATGATTGTTGGAATCGGGGTCGACCTAGTCGATGTCGCCAGATTCGAAACGGCGATCGCAAACACCCCCAAGCTAAAAGATCGCCTATTCACTGACGGCGAAAAATCCCTGAATGGATATTCGCTTGCAGCGCGCTTTGCTGCCAAAGAAGCTCTTATGAAAGCAGTTGGCAAAGCACAGGGTTTGTCTTTTCAGGAAGTTGAAATCGTCAAGGACGAATTTGGCAAGCCAAGCTTTGAACTATCCGGATCTAGTGAAAAGACAGTTCAAGATAAGGGCATCGCCAACCTTCACTTGTCCCTTAGCCACGATGGCCAGATGGCTATTGCCTACGTGATTGCCGAAGGTGCCTGATGCGCACTATCTCAGTTGACTTAGAGGCAGTTGCCTCGAATTACAAGAAACTCAAATCCCTAACAGATGCCAAGGTTATGGCCATCGTCAAAGCCGATGCTTTCGGTCACGGCATGATTGAAGTTTCAAAAAAGCTCGAATCCATCGGTGTTGACATGCTGGCTACCGCCGACCTAGAAGAAGCGCAGCTAATTCGTGATGCCGGCATCAAATCACCTCTTTTGGCTTGGCTGCACGGTTCTGAAACAAACTTTGCTCAGGCAATTAAAAGCAACATTCAAATCGGTCTTTCCACCGTTCAAGGATTAGAAAATGTTGCCAAGGCAGCGCGCGAGGTTTCTGGGTGTGCGAAGGTGCACTTGAAAGTTGACACTGGCCTTGGTCGAAACGGAGCATCACTTAGTGATTGGCCAGCGGTGGTCAAAAAAGCTGTTGAGCTCAAATCCGAAGGGCTTGTTGAATTAGTCGGAGTCTTTAGTCATCTTTCTGGAACAAGTGCCAAAGACGACGCTGATCAACTAGCCGTTTTCGAACAGGCGATAACTGCAGCCGAATCACTTGGTGCAAGTTTTGAGCTAAGGCACTTGGCAGCTTCAGCTGCAACTTTGAATAACAAAGCAGCACACTTGGATATGGTCCGAGTTGGAATTGCGCTGTACGGATTGGATCCAACACCACACATCAAGGCAGCAGATTTTGGTCTGGTGCCTGCCATGAGAGTCAGCTCCGAAGTTGTTTCTGTGAAGCAAGTTCCTGCAGGCCACGGCGTTAGCTACGGCTACCTACACAAGACATCTGCCCCGAGCACACTTGCCCTTGTACCTTTCGGATATGCCGAAGGCATGCCTCGCATCGCA
>WLHO01000094.1 GCA_009702645.1 Actinomycetota bacterium
TCAGCCTATGGAGTACGAGATCTAGATACGGTGCTGCTGGACACCCTTCGGTGCTACGGGATGACCAAATGGGATGAGATTTGGCATGCGAGAATTCCCGGAGCTCTGCCATTTATTGCAGTTGGAGTTCGAATCGCAGTAGCCGCTTCAATGATTGTGGCCGTGGTTGCCGGACTAATCGGTGGAGCACCAAGCCTTGGGCAGCAGATGCTGCTTTATCAATCATCAGGGCAACCAAATCAAACCTTCGCCATCGTGATTATCTTTGGCGTTCTAGGACTAGGGCTTGCAAGGCTTTATTCTCGACTGCAGCGCAAAATAGTTTTTTGGACTAACTGATGATTAAAAAAATATCCATCAATGCCATCCAGTCCCTTTGGCTACCTTTCTCATTGGTTGCAGCCTGGTGGTTGTTTAGTGCGAATTCTCAAGACCCGTTCTTTCCACCACTGAGCGTGATTTGGGATCAGTTTGTTTTTCTATGGGTTTTTGATAACGTTCCCATTCATGTTGTGCCGAGTCTGATAAACCTTTTCTCTGGCTTTTCCATTGGAATACTTATTGGACTTGTTGGTGGTGTCATAATCGGGACCAACCAAGGGCTTGCGCGCTATATCGAGCCTTCAGTGGACTTTATTCGGTCAATTCCACCGGTAGCAACCGTTCCTATTTTCATTATGATTTTCGGACTCAATTATGAAATGCGCATGGCTGCAATTGCCTTCTCGGCTATTTTCCCAACCATGCTCGCTGTGATCCAGGGCATGCACTCCAACAACCCAACCCTGCTCGATACTGCCAAAGTATTTAGATTGACTCCATTTCAGACCCTTGTGCGAGTAAGGATTCCTGCAGCGGGGCCAATCATCTTCTCGGGCATACAGGTTTCCCTGCAGGTAGCCTTCGTGGTCACGATCGCATCAGAGCTACTGGGTTCAGGGTTTGGTATTGGTGCCTTTACTCTTATCGCTACAGACACATTCATGATCACCGACGCTTGGACCGGCGTTATTCTCATGGGAATTCTGGGCTATTTGGTAAACCTTGGTTTCAATCTCGTGGAGCGCCGTGCTCTTCGATGGTATTTAGCTTCAAAGAAACTTAGTTAGGGAGCGACAAGTGTCAACTGGAAAAGTAATCGTCTCAGCGGAATCGGTAGTCATGGACTACCAGACCCCCACGGGTATCAAGCATGTTCTGAGCGACATCAGTTTTTCTTTGCTTGAAGGTGAATTCGCCTCGATCGTTGGCCCTTCGGGAGTTGGCAAGACTACATTGCTGCGACTGCTCACCGGGCTAATGAAACCTACTTCGGGCGTGATCCGAATTAACGGGCAAGAAGTTAACTCCCCACCTCCTGGTTTGGCTGTTGTGTTGCAGGATTACACCAGATCATTGATGCCTTGGCTTACCGTGGAAAAGAATATCTCCTTACCGCTTAAGCGACTCGGGCTTTCCAAGACTGAGATTGCAGAAACCATTGAGCTAGTGCTGACTGAAGTTGGTCTTAGTGGAAACCAGAAGAACTACCCTTGGCAGTTATCTGGAGGAATGCAGCAGCGAGTTGCAATTGCTCGAGCAATTGCCGTTCGGCCACAGCTTTTGATCATGGATGAGCCTTTTGCTTCCGTTGATGCACAAACCCGCTTTGACCTAGAGGATTTGGTTTTGAAGGTGCGGGATGATTTCAAGATCACTACAGCCATGGTCACCCACGATATCGATGAAGCTGTTTACCTCAGCGACAAAGTCGTGGTGCTGTACGGTTCCCCTGCAAACGTAAAGGAAATAGTCAAAGTAGACCTTCCTTATCCTCGCAATCAGGTAGCGAGTAGAGGAAGGGAGGAGTTCGCTGAACTTCGGACCAAGATTTATGCTCAGGTAAGAGGCCTTCAATAGGATGAGCGCCGAAATCAAGGTCTTCAAAAACGCTTCACTAAAACCTTTCGACCAGCATTCTGACGCGTTTGCAATTAGCGGACAAGACATAATTGCCGTTGGCAGCTGGTCGGAATTGCAGAATCTTGTCACAGCCCAAACTCAAGTCATTGACTGCGAGGGTGCAACTGTTATCCCCGGAATTGAAGACTCTCACCTGCACGGTTACATGCTTGGAAGGCAGCTTTCGGGAGCAAACATTTCCCCAGAACACTGTGCTGACTTGGCCGCGGTTCATCGAAAACTGCGAGAACATGCAAGCTCGAACCCAGGCTGGGTAAGAGGTTTTGGATGGGTCGGGGGAGCGATTGAGGGAACAGGTCCAAGATCAACTTTGACTTACAAGGAACTTGAAGACGCTGAAATAAACGAACCAATTATCCTCACTGACTTCAGCGGCCATCAGGCCTGGTGCAACAAAAAAGCCCTGGATGCCGCTGGCATTACCGCCAACACCGAAGATCCTGCCGGGGGTCAAATAGTTCGAAACAGTCTTGGAGAACCAACTGGTTTGCTGCTCGAATCAGCCGTGAAGCTTGTCACTCAAGTAATGCCTCGCCCAACTCGGAGTGAGCTTACAAAAGCTGTGATTCGGGCAAGAGATATCTTGCTAGCAAATGGCATTACCTCTTATACAGATCCAGGACTGGGTCCAGGAGCTGCCTCGCTTGATGATGGAACCGCATCTTTAGAAGTGATTGATGTATACAAGCAACTAGCCAAAGATGCGGAATTGAACTTGCGGATTGAGGTCATGCTGCTTTTTGGTGGTCTCGGTGGAACCTCAATCGCAGATGTAAAAACGGGCCTAGAGGAATTTGGTCCACCTGAAAAACGCTCAAGAGGCTATCAAGTCACCGTTTCTCAGCTCAAGGTTTTTGCAGATGGAATACCAAGGAGTAGGACTTCCTGGATGAGTCAGCCATACGATACCCACCCCCACGGATCACTTACCTTGGCAGGCAGCAACGAGAAGGAGCAGGTTGAAACCCTGCACTCGATTTATCGCTACGCCACAACTAACGGCTGGCAAATTGGAATCCACGCAACAGGGGATGAGACTATTTCTGCAATTACTGATGCAGCTGAACAGAATTCTGAAAGCGTCAAGTTCAGAAATTACGTTATACACGCGGATTTCATAAAACCAGCTGACATGGCCAGAATGGCCAGTGCCGGCCTGGGCATCAACACACAACCTGGAATTCGAAGAATGGTGGGCCGAGCTATGGAACCGATTCTGGGTAAAGACATCACTCTTAGAAGGGAGCGACTGCGCGATATGCAATCTGCTGGCGTTAGCTTGGCACTATCCAGCGA
>WLHO01000095.1 GCA_009702645.1 Actinomycetota bacterium
GAAACCCGCAAGGACCTAATCAAGATCATCGCTGATCTTGACGAGAAGATGCAGGTGATTTTCAATGACGCGTTCCAGGACACCAAGAAGGCTTTCGAAAGTGTGTTCCCGATTCTTTTCCCAGGGGGAACAGGATCGATTTTCCTAACCGACCCAGACAACTTGTTGACTACCGGCCTTGAGGTAAACGTCAAGCCTGCTGGAAAGAAGATTGAGCGCCTGTCACTGCTATCCGGTGGAGAAAGATCGCTTGCGGCGGTTGCGCTTATGGTTTCGATCTTCAAGGCGCGCCCTTCGCCCTTCTATGTAATGGATGAGGTTGAGGCAGCTCTGGACGATGCCAACCTAGGCCGACTTCTTTCTATCTTCGAAGATCTAAGAAACAGCTCGCAGCTGATCATCATCACCCACCAGAAGCGCACCATGGAAATTGCCGATGCCCTGTATGGAGTGTCCATGAAATCCGACGGTATCTCAGCGGTTGTGGGTCAGCGGTTGCGTGAGAAGGCCGACGCCTAATGTCCTCAATCTTCTTCTGGCGCAAAAAGCGCGAAGAGGAAAGTGCAGTTCCGGTTACCGGCGAAAGCGCAGCTACCAATTCGCCAGAATCTAATCCTGAGCTCACTCCAGTTAGCCTTCCGGCCCGCAGTTCCAAAAAGGGAATTCGCTCACTGTTTTCTTTTGCAAAGTTTGACTCCAGCGATCTACAAAGCCTTGAAGACATATTGATTCAGGCTGATTTTGGACTAGCTGCTTCAGAGAAGATTGTTGCCTTGGTCAAACAGCTTGCCAAAGCGCGGGGCGCGTCCACCGAATCGCAGTTGCGTCAGATTCTTGCTCAGGTAATCGAGCAAGAGCTTTCAATAAGCGACCGATCTTTGAATCTTTCGAACGGGAAACTGCCATATGTGGTTTTGGTTGTTGGAGTTAACGGCGCAGGTAAGACAACAACAATTGGAAAACTATCAAACTGGCTTGTCGAAGGTTCCTGGTCGGTAGTGCTGGGAGCAGCTGACACGTTCCGCGCAGCAGCCGTTAATCAACTCGCTACTTGGGCGCAGCGTTCCGGAGCAAAACTAGTTGGACCCAAATCCGACGGGCAAGATCCTGCCTCGGTTGCTTTCGAGGCTGTTGAATCCGCATTTGAGTCTGAGGCAGATGTTGTCATTATCGATACCGCTGGAAGACTGCAAAACAAAACCGACCTAATGGATGAGCTATCCAAGATTCGAAGAGTAATTGAAAAGCGTGCTGAGATTTCTGAAGTGCTTTTGGTAATTGATGCCACCACCGGTCAAAACGGTCTAGCCCAGGCGAAGGCATTTGCTGAGGTTGCCAAAGTCACTGGAATTGTTCTTACCAAGCTGGATGGCACAGCGAAGGGCGGAATAGCTTTTGCAATTGAAAGCGAGCTTGGAATACCAATCAAGTTGGTCGGAGTAGGCGAAGGAATCAACGATTTTGCATTCTTTGACGCCAAGGAATTTGCTAACGGGCTAGTGGCTTAGCCTAATCACAGGAGAAAATAAGTGTTTGGAAATCTATCAGATCGTCTCGCGGAGACCTTCAGAAACCTTCGCGGTAAAGGACGACTTTCACCTGCGGACATCGACGCTACCCTCCGTGAAATTCGCAAAGCTCTCTTAGAAGCCGATGTTTCCCTAGAGGTAGTAAAGAACTTCATCCAATCAATCCGCGACAGAGCCCTTGGCGATGAAGTATCCGGTGCTCTAAACCCCGCCCAGCAGGTCGTTCAAATTGTGAACGAAGAGCTCATCAAGATTCTCGGCGGTGAGCCAAGAAAGCTTCGCTACGGCAAGAGCGCGCCGACGGTGATTATGCTTGCGGGACTCCAAGGTTCTGGAAAAACTACTCTGGCCGGAAAGCTAGCCAAGTGGTTGGTATCTGAAGGAGAAACGCCACTTCTGGTCGCAGCGGATTTGCAACGACCAAACGCTGTTGAACAGCTAAGAGTCTTGGGTGAAAAGATTTCAGTAGAGGTGTTTTCACCAGAGGCTGGCTCAGGGGTTGGAGATCCGGTCAAGGTAGCGAAGGATTCAATCGCCCACGCCAAATCAAAGGCTTTGAGTTTTGTGATTGTTGATACCGCAGGTCGCTTGGGTGTGGATCAAGAAATGATGCAGCAGGCTGCCAAGATTCGCGATGCCATCAAGCCAGATGAGACTTTGTTTGTTATCGACTCGATGCTTGGTCAAGATGCCGTCAACGTGGCGAAGGCCTTTGAAGATGGCGTCGGGATCACTGCAGTTGTGCTCTCCAAACTCGATGGCGACGCCAGGGGTGGAGCTGCCCTGTCGGTTGCTTCCGTCACTGGAAAACCAATCATTTTTTCTTCAACCGGCGAAAGCCTAGATGCTTTCGAGCCGTTCTATCCGGACCGCATGGCTTCTCGCATCCTGGACATGGGAGATGTGCTCACACTCATCGAGCAGGCTCAGAAGGCTTTCGACGAGGACACCGCTCAGGAAATGGCCCTGAAGCTGGCCAAAGAGACTTTTACTCTTGAAGACTTTTTAGAACAAATGCAGCAGCTTCGTAAGATGGGCTCACTCAAATCCATGTTGGCGATGATGCCGGGGGCCGGTCAAATGCGCCAGCAGCTGGATAGCTTTGACGAAAAAGACATTGATCGGACCGAGGCCATCATCAAGTCAATGACCCCGGTTGAAAGACAGAACCCTAAGGTTCTAAATGGATCGAGAAGAACAAGAATTGCTCGCGGTTCAGGCATGACTGTGACGGATGTAAATTCCTTGGTCAATAGATTTGAGCAAGCAGCCAAGATGATGAAAACCGTTGCTAAGGGCGGCACTCCTCAGCTTCCGGGTATGCCGGCAGGACTTGGTGGGGTAGTGCCTCGCAAAAAAGCCAAAGACAAGAAAAAAGGTGGCTCCAAATCAGGAAACCCTGCCAAGCGCGCAGCCGAGCTAAATGCCAAGGAACTAGGCATCAAACCAGCTGGTTCTGGCTCTGGATCTGCCTTTGGAATCGGCAACTAGCTATCTTTGGCCATTTCTGGCAGAATAAGGAAGTTGTCTAGGGACCTGACCCTCTAACCAGGAACCAACAAAGACAAAACCATAGAGCTTGACTACCGAGTGTGCCCCCACGCTCACGGTTGATTGTTCGCCCCAATTCAAATAACAGGAGCATTGTGGCTGTAAAAATCCGCCTAAAGCGTCTCGGAAAACTCCGTACGCC
>WLHO01000096.1 GCA_009702645.1 Actinomycetota bacterium
GAATGCATCGCGGATGATAATTCCGAGCGGGTTTTGCCTGAGTCTATTTTCACAGCCGCTAGGTCGCTGATGCCGGTTGAGGTGCTCAGGCGAAGCTATCGCACCAGTGGTCAGGCGCTTGGGGATTATGTGAATTCCGAGTTCTATGGCGAACGGATCATCTTCGAGCCATCGGTTGATTCCTACTTCGGCCGAAGCAACGTTCAGCTTGTAAAGGTAAACCCGCCTAAAGCATCAGAGCCAGAGAGCATGGATAGCGAAGTGGCTCAGGTACTCGAGCTGATTTACAACCACGCCACTTGGAACCCACAAGATTCTCTATTGGTTGCAACCGCCAGCGCTAAGCACGCCGAGAGATTAGATCAGGCGCTGCAGGCTGGCATGCGTGAGAAGGCTCATCTGGCTGAGTTCTTCGAAGGCCACGGCCGTGAGAAGTTTGAGATCACGACTATCCAGGATCTGGCTCACCGAATTGCTGATCGCGTTATCTTCTCGATTGGATTCGGCAAGGACTCCTCAGGTAAGGCACCTAAGTCTCTAGGTTTTATTTCCCACCGTGATGGCCACCGCTACTTGGCCAACTGCCTGGTTTCTGCCAGAAAGCACATCACCGTGGTTAGCGCCCTAGAGGCAACGGATTTGGTGGACCCAAGCATCATCGGCTGCGATGGCCTGAGAGAGATGCTCAGCGAGATTGCGAAGCCGAGTTTCAAAACCCAAGATGCCGATGTCAATCCAATGATTGCTGATCTGGCCATCCGACTTACCAAGCTTGGAGTCACCACCAGAACCAACTTCTCAAGCAGGTTCAAGCTGGTGGCTTCGGTCGGCGAAAAAGCCGCAGTGATCGAGCCGGACTGGGGACTTCTGGGCTACAACCTTTCTGAGCGTCACAGGCTGCGCCCGATGATGATTAGGGCTCTAGGTTGGGACTACATCAGGGTTCCAAGCTTTGAGTTGTTTGCCGATCCAGAGGCGGTAGCCCAGCGCATCGCTATTGCACTTGGAATTGAACTTAGTAAGAAGCCTCAGCCGCTATTTGAAATGGAACCTCGGGCATTCGAGGACACCCACTTCGCCTGGGGAGACCCAGCTGATTCAAATGACCAGCGACTTCGCGAGGACAAACCGCCGCACTGGGGTTAGTCAGAAGATTTAGGTGTGGAAGGAGCCGAGTCTCCAGAGCTTCTTGAATCTGTTCTATAAAAGCCAGATCCTTTAAAGCTCACGCCCAGCTGTCCAAACACTTTTCTTAGCTCGCCGCCGCACTCCGGGCAGAGCGTCTGTGGCTCCGCAGAGAATTCTTGCCACAGATCGAAGCTGTGTTCGCAAGTCTTGCAAACGTAGCTGTAGGTAGGCATCGGGCTCTCTTTGAATAAGTGGGAAGAGCTTTAACTTTACTGCTTTGGAGTAAGGGCTTGAATCCTGGAAGGAGTCACAGCGTATTGAACTGGCTTATCGTGCGGTTCACTCGGAAGTTCTGGCACCAGCTCGCTGTCATAGACAACTGCCGCCACTGGCCCGTCAAACTGCTCAAGATAACGATCGAAGAAACCACCACCTCGGCCCAGCCGGTTCCCGAACATATCCACCGATAGGGCAGGGGCAATAATCAAATCCAGTTCATCCGGCTCAACGATTTCACCAACCGGCTGCAAAAATCCCAGCTCGCTTGATTTGCTCGGGCCTTCTAGGGCAGCAAACTCCATGCTTGAATCAGGTCCGGTTCTTGGTGCGGAAAGAGTTATACCCGCAGCCTTGGCAGCCACAACAAATGCATCGGTGGCTGGTTCAGAACCAAAGGATAAGTAGATGCCAACAGATTTTGCTCCGAGCTGGCTACAAAGTTTTAGAAGCGAAGTGCCGAATTGGTTAGCGGTATCGGATAGCAACAAACTGGAGCGATTGGAAAGCACCTGCGTTCTGAGCTTCGCCTTAGCCTCCGAAACAATCTCAGTCATGGCACTAATCTAGCCATCGTGGCAACATCCCCGATACTCACTCATGGCGATCTGAGGCTTCGCGTTGCGAAGATGAGAGATTCCAAGGAACTAGAGCGGATCATCCTTGGAAATCGGGATTGGCTTAGGCCTTGGGAGGCAACCAACCCTCATGCCCCAAATTCATTTGACGTCAAAGCCCAACTGCGGGGTCTGCTTCGTCAGTTAAATGATGAATCAGGAATGCCATTTGTAATCGAGGTTCAAGGAAAGCTTCAGGGTCAGTTGAACGTTGCGAATGTGATGTACGGATCTGTTTCTTCTGCCGTGTTGGGTTATTGGGTTAGTCCTGAAGTTGCAGGTCGTGGAATTATGCCAACGGCAGTAGCGCTGGTGACTGATTATCTGATGGACCAAGTGGGCCTTCACAGAGTGGAAATCAACATCAGACCAGAGAACTTAGCGTCGCTACGAGTCATACAGAAGCTGGGATTTAGGTACGAAGGGCTCAAGCAGCGCTACATCCACATCAATGGTGACTGGAGAGATCACTATGTGTTTGCTCTTACCAAAGAAGAATTGCCGGAGGGTCTGATGAAAATTTTCGTCAGTGGAACCGCAAAATCTCAAAAATACCCCTGGAACTAAAAAATCAACACGCCCAAGTAAATCCGCGACACGCCGTGTTAACTTCTCTAACTTTGATACATGGATCAAAGCGCGGCACTTGGGGGATTGATGATGCTTGTCATCGCCGGCCTCTTCGTTCTCGTTTTCATCCCGTCCTGGTTTCAAAATCGAGTTGATCGAGCACACAGTCGTCAAGGTGCGGCTGAGTGGAGAAGACAGGCTAAAGAAGTAAAGTCACCGCCCACTGCACTAGCTGCCTCAAAGCTTCGGCTGGCAGCCAACCAGGGTCGAAGGCTCACAATGACAAAAAACACGATGTCGGGTTTGGCAGTCCTTGCGTTTGCAGGATCAGCCACGTCGGCGTTTTTCGCTCTCCAAACCCCGCTACTTTTCGTAGCCTCAGGGGCTGGATTGCTGGTGGGATTGTTCATGTTGCTGGTCGCGATAAAGGCTTCCAGCGAGATTACAAAGTTACTAATTCAGGTTGCCCTGTCGAAAACCGAAATGACAGCCAACCTTGCTAGAACCTGGAAAGAACCCGTTTTGCCCAGTGTTTTAGCGGAAAGTGACCCTAGAGCATGGACTCCGAACCCACTACCCTCACCTGCATATAGAAGTCGAATGGGTGAGCTCGAAATACCAAACGTTGC
>WLHO01000097.1 GCA_009702645.1 Actinomycetota bacterium
AAAAAATTGTCTGTGTTCACATTTGCCACAACCGTACTGATCTGCCCTTACTGCGCTATCTACGCTTGACCCACAATCCGCACAGGGCAAACCAAAAACTGGAGATACGCTCCCCCAGCCAGCGGTGTTGCATTGCGGACACAGCGAGGCAATTCTGCGAGCCAGCAACCTTGCACACGCGGCGATATTTCGCATACGACTGGGGGAAAAACTTGCCCGGAGGTCACTTTCTACAATCACAGAGCCTAAGTCACTAGAAAGATCCTGGATGGCCTGAACTAATACAGCCCTATCTCGAATTCCCTTCACGGGCGGTATCGGTAGAGCATGCTCGGTCCTGACAATAAGAGCGTGGGCTGGAAAATCTGCTTTTCTAAGAAATTCATCAAGATTATCTCCTGGTCGAAAGATCTTGCGAGCAGCAGTAATCTCTTCGCTCCGGTAAGACTCGTGAATAACGAGTTCTTGCTCACTGTCAACAAACACCATGGTCTCCAAATCAGAACTGGCAATAGGAATCAAGGGGTTTGGACCGATAGTTCCCTCGCTGGCGATAGCTAAAGGAATTCCTGTGCTAGCAATTGCAGCGCGAGCTTTTGCAATTGCCGTATCTAACTGCGACATTGTCCGCGGAATTTCTCCCGCGAATGTGCCGAACTGGTCGGTGTCGATACTTGCTACCTTAACCTGAATACCCAGTTCACTTTGAAATATGGGAGTGATTACCGAGTCTTTTTCGTGCAGGGTTGGCAGAACGGCTATCTTGCCGAAGTATGGGCCATCCAGTGCTGTCAACGGTGAGGCCTTTCTATAGCTGAAAAGCGATTCATGATAATCTTTTCACACAAAGTCCAATCCGTGGAGCAGGAGCAAAGCCAGATGGAAAGAGCTCGGACCGCCCATGACGATGTTTTGGATGCGCTAGAAAACGAATCCATAGCCATTCTCAGAGAAACAGCTGCGGGGTTTCGTCGCCCGGTGCTGATGTACTCAATCGGCAAGGACTCTTCGGTTTTATTGCACCTAGCACGTAAAGCTTTTCACCCTGGAGGACTCCCCTTTCCTTGCCTGCACGTTGACAGCCAATGGGAGTTCAAGGAAGTTATCGCCCACAGAGATCGGATGGCTGCAGAAATTGGCTTCGAGCTAGTCGTAGCCAAAAATGACGATGGAATTCGTGAGAACGTCAGTCCTATGTCCCACGGGGTGCACGAATACACCAGAATCATGCGAACCGTTCCGCTACTAGCCGCTCTTGAACAAGGACGCTACGACGCCGCCATTGGTGGATCAAGACGCGACGAAGAAAAGAGCCGCGCCAAAGAAAGAATCTTTAGTCTCCGCGAGGAGGGTCAGCGCTGGGACCCTAGAAATCAAAGACCAGAACTTTGGACCTCCTTCAATACCGGTTTAGTAAACAACCAGACCATGCGAGTTTTTCCTCTATCGGACTGGACGGAACTGGATATCTGGCGATACATCGAACGAGAGACCATCCCTATCGTTCAGCTCTACTTTGCCAAACCAAGAAAGACAATCACTCGAAACGGTGTTCTGTTGGTACCGGATGATGACCGAATGCCCCTTCTTGAAGGCGAGAAAATCGAAGAGAAGGTAGTTCGCTTCAGGACCCTTGGCTGTTACCCCGTGACAGGAGCAGTTGAATCATCTGCTACAGACATGGATGCTCTACTGAACGAAATGGAACTTACAAAACTTAGCGAAAGATCAGGTCGGTTAGTTGATGGAGATCGTGAAGAATCGATGGAAGCCAAGAAGCGAGCCGGCTACTTCTAAAGCCTCGAATCAGATAGCTACTGTGTTTGATTGGCCTAAAACTAGCAAAACCACATTTACAAACGACGCTGCAATTAGCAGATAGAAGATTGCTCGCGGAGGCTTCGACCTAAGCGCTAAAGCGCTGGCCGTAAGAGCTAGCCCAATAGTTAGTGCGAATCCTGCTATTGCAACAACAAGATTCAGGCTGGGCGATTGTGTGACCACAATTGTCGAAGCCAAAATTGCGGTTCCGGCAATAACCAAAGCCGATACTCGCTGACCAAGTATGTGCGGCAGCGCTCGAACTCCGGTTTTTCTATCCTCAAGCAAATCAGGCAGAGCATTGGCAAAGTGAGCGGATACACCCAGAAGCGACGCTGCAATAATGACCCACCAGGACGGCACCTGAGGTTGCTGAAAAGAAAGTGTCACAAAAACTGGCAGTATTCCAAACCCAATGGCGTATGGCACTACCGAGAAACCATTTGACTTCAAACCAAAGTTGTATGACCATCCAACCGCCAACATCAGTGCCATCATCAACCCTGAAGGCCACCCAAAAATAAGAGACAGAGCCAAAGCAGCAAAGCCTGCTGTGAAGGACGCATTTCTAACCAGTTTGGCGGAAACCTCACCTCGGGCCGTTGGTTTATCTTGTCGATTCACACTCTTGTCTCGCTCGTAATCAATCCAGTCATTCGATAACCCAACAGAGAACTGCTGCGCAAGAACACAGAAACCAATAAGCGCTAGATGTTGAAACGGCAGGGAGTAGCTAAGTCCAAAAAGAACAGTTAGAAATGTGACTGCAAGTGATGGGATCGGATGAGTGGATTTGAGTAATGCCCAGGCCTTCACAAACAGGATCAATCTGGCTCCCTATTCGAATTGGATTCCGGTGGGGAGTACGGGACTTGAACCCGTGACCGACGGATTATGAGTCCGCTGCTCTAACCAGCTGAGCTAACTCCCCTTGGTGATTTAAGCCTACTGCTCTTCGCGTCGAAGCCTTTCGGCTGCCTTCTTAACGCCTTTTCGTACTCTGATTTCTATGCGTTTGGCTGCAAAGACAACATCTTCTCGAACCTCTTCAAACTTCTCACGAACGTCTTCACGGGCCTCTTCGGCTCGTTCCCGAAGCTCAGCGCCTGCTTCTTCAGCTTTTGCCCGAAGCTCAGCCGAACGCTTTCGAGCAAGCATGATTGATCTACTGATGCGCTTGCTTAGCTGTCCGATAGGAAGGCTGTAGGTGGCAAGGTTATCTGCTGATTCCTCTGGTTCTTGAACATTGCCTCGATAGAGTCCCTCGAAGATCTTGATTGTGGTGTCAATGTCGTGGGACTGAATCAGATGAAGAGAGTTTTCTGACATTCGGTCTAACTCTGCCTGGTTTGCAGTCAGTACCTTCAGTAGTCGATCTGCGAAAGCCTTTACGTCAT
>WLHO01000098.1 GCA_009702645.1 Actinomycetota bacterium
ACATTCATTCCAAGCTCCCCTGGAGCTACATCTTTACGAACCACTGTTCCGGCCGCTGTGTAGGCTCCATCTCCAATCGTAATGGGAGCGACAAAGACGTTTTGCGACCCAGTTCTAACGAAGGAACCGATCTTGGAGGAGTGCTTGTTGACTCCGTCGTAGTTGGCAAAAATTGTTCCTGCTCCGATGTTCGAGCCCTCGCCGATTTCGGCATCCCCAACATAAGAAAGGTGAGGGACCTTGGAACCGGTGCCAATCTTGGCATTTTTGGTCTCAACAAAGGAGCCAATCTTGCCTCCCTTGCCCAGGTCTGTTCCAGCTCGAAGGTAGGCAAATGGGCCCACCTTGGCAGCTTCTTGGACTGTGCTGTTCTCAATTACAACCGATGGACCAACCTCGGCATTAGCCCCGATTGAAGTTAGACCTCTTAGATGCGTGGAGGGATGAATAGTTGCGTCCTGACCGATGGTGACCTGAACATCAATCCAGGTTGATTCGGGATCGAGAATTGTCACACCAGAGAGCTGCCAAGCCTGACAGATTCGATTGTTGAGTTCCTTGGCAACTTCAGCCAACTGAACTCGGTCATTGATGCCGTGCACAAGCCAGTTATCAGAAACTATCTCAGCCATAACTGGTTTACCGTCTTCAACAAGCAAAGCGACAACGTCAGTCAAATACCTCTCGCCTTGAGCGTTATGTGATTCAAGGTGAGAAAGTGCTTCTCTAAGATTTGATGCGTCAAAGATGTAAACCCCGGCGTTGATTTCGGAGATTGCAAGCTCCGCCTCAGTGGCATCTAGATGTTCAACAATCTTTGCAACCTGACCATCGGCTGCTCGGATGATTCTTCCGTAGCCAGTTGGGTCTTCTCGAACAGCGGTAAGAATTGTCGCTGAAGCTTTTCCTGATCTATGTGTTTCAATCAAAGCATTCAGTGTCTGGTTGTCCATCAACGGAACATCGCCGCTGACAACCAACACATCGCCGCTGAAATCAGCTGGGATTTTTGACAGGCTTACTTCAACCGCACGACCAGTTCCTGGGATTTCATCTTGTTCGACCTGAACGGCAGCCGGGAAATTCTTTGTAAGGTATTCACCGATTAGTTCTTTTTGGTGACGGAGAACAACGTAGACGCCGCAAGTTTCAAGTGAGCTAGCTGTTGCCATCACATGGCCGAGCAAAGTGCGGCCAGCCAAAGGGTGCATTACCTTCGGGGTAGCCGAAACCATTCTGGTTCCGCTGCCGGCTGCTAGTACAACGCAGACAAGCCCTCTAGTTGACATCAACTTCTCCCAATCGGTTTTTTGAAGCTCCGCCCTCAGGATTCGAACCTGAACTTTACGGCTCCAAAGGCCGCCGTGCTGCCGTTACACTAGAGCGGATCGCAACCAGGCTGGGCCCGATTACAACCCAAGTCTGCCAGAAACCTGCGGGCCTCAGGCCCGATTCTCGCTTTCAGCCAGCCAGCTAGCCTCCAGTTGGTCCCGCTTTGTTGCTAGTTCTTGAGCCCTAGCCGCCAAGGCGGCTAGTCCCTCGTAATCTGTCGGGTCGTGCTTTTCTAGATCCGCTCGAACCTCTAGTTCTTCCGCTTCTGCTTTGGCTATTGCTCGCTCAAGCTTTTGCAAATTCTTTTGGCTAGCCCGAGCCTGCGCCCCAGAAGTTACCTTCAACGCAGGAGCCTCAACCTGAACCCCGCCCGACTTACGCAACTCAAGGTACTGATCTACTCCACGCGGTAAGTGTCGAAGCGCTCCATCCCCCAACAGCGCGTACTGCATGTCTGTCACGCGCTCCAAAAGGTAGCGGTCGTGACTTACAACAATCAAAGTTCCTGGCCAAGAATCCAGTAGGTCCTCAACCTGGGCCAGCATGTCGGTGTCAAGATCATTTGTGGGCTCATCAAGGATTAGAAGGTTTGGCTCTCCAAATAAAAGTCTTAGAAGTTGAAGTCTTCTTCGCTGCCCACCGGATAGATCTCCAATTGGAGTTTGCAGTTGCAAGCTGGTGAATCCAAGTTGCTCAACCAGTTGCGAGATTCCAACTTCTTTCTTGTCGACCACGAAGGTGCGCTTCTCCCGAGCAATAAGTTCAAAGATTCGTTGATCTGCAAACTCATCCAGCTCACGCACTTCTTGACTCAAGATTGCAGGCACTACGGTTTTTCCAAGTTTCACTCGCCCACTGGTTGGGGTTAGAGAACCAAGAATCAATCGAAGAAATGTGGTCTTACCGGCGCCATTAGCCCCAAGTAAACCGATGCGATCTCCTGGGCCCAAACGAAGCGTCACATCAGATAGCAGCTGCAAGCCATCGATTGAGTAGTAGAGATCTTCGATATCTAGAACGTCTTTACCCAGACGAGTGGTGGCAAGTTTGGCCAAGTTCACACTGTCCCTAGGTGGCGGTTCATTTGCGATTAGCTCGTTAGCGGCATCGATTCGAAACTTTGGCTTTGTGGTTCTAGCTGGTGCTCCCCTGCGAAGCCAGGCAAGTTCCTTGCGAAGTAAGTTCTGCCTTCTTGACTCACTGGCTGCCTGGGATCTGGCCCGCTCGTTTCGCTCAAGAATGTAGGCTGCGTAGCCGCCATCGTAAACATCAACGACCCCGTCGTGAACTTCCCAGGTCAAATTACAAACCTCATCCAGAAACCAACGGTCGTGAGTGACAACCAGCAGCCCTCCACTGGCTTTGCCCCAGCGAGTCTTTAGGTGTTGAGCCAACCAAGCCACGCCTTCAATGTCCAAATGGTTGGTTGGCTCATCCAACATAAGGATGTCCCACTCATCAGCCAGCAGGGCAGCCAGGGCAACACGCCTTCTTTGACCACCTGAAAGCTGCGCTACCTTTTGGTCAAAATCAAAATCAGCCAGCAGTCCAGAGAAGATATCGCGAACCTTTGGATTACCCGCCCATTCGTGCTCTGCCAAATCTCCGATTACGACCTGAGCGATTGTCTGGTCGGGTAGGAAGTCATCCAACTGATCCAGCATTCCAATTCGAACATCGCTTCGTTTGGTTATTTGTCCACCATCAGGATCTTGAATCTTTGCAAACAACCTAAGCAGGGTTGATTTGCCATCACCGTTTTTACCGACGATTCCAATTCGGTCGCCGTCTTGAACACCAATAGTTAAGTCTTTGA
>WLHO01000099.1 GCA_009702645.1 Actinomycetota bacterium
GAAGGGCATCGTCGATAATCCCGACGATGCTTCTGTCACCGAACGTTCAACTTCAAGAGGAGATCTTCTTGAGATTCACGTTCACCCAGATGATCTGGGTCGGGTAATCGGGCGAAGCGGCAGAACAGCCAAGGCTCTTCGCACCCTGGTCAACGCGCTTGCCGATGGCAAGAAAATTCGCGTTGATGTGGTGGACAGCGATTTCTAGCAAAACCAAACTGCGGGTTGGCCGACTGGTCAAAGCCCACGGTTTGAAAGGCGCCATCAAACTCGAGCTTTATACCGACAGCCCTGATCAGCGCTTCAAGCCAGGACAGGTTTTAGAACTTCAGGTTCCTGAAACCTCCGAGTGGTTTGGCAAAACAATCAAAGTACTTGAGCTGCGCTTCTATAACCAATCTCCAGTTCTTTTCCTCGAAGGAATCGACGATCGCTCGAAGGCCGAGACGCTAATCAAAGCAATTTTGCTGATTGAAACAGATGTCGATGCACTTCCTGAAGAGCCAGAGGCTTGGTACGACCACCAGCTCGTTGGACTTAAGGCCTTGGTTGGTGGCGAAGTGGTTGGCCAAGTAGCTCGTGTTGATCACCTACCAGCTCAAGATCTTTTGGCCATAGAAACCTCAAATGGAGAAGTGCTGGTTCCTTTTGTGAAGCAAATTGTTCCCGAGGTCAATGTTGCCCTTGGACAGATAACCCTTTCTCCACCAGAGGGCCTATTTGAGCTGAACCTAGAAGCAGGTGTTAAAGATGAGAATTGATGCCATCAGCATCTTTCCGCAGTTTTTTGACGTGCTCGATATTTCTTTGCTGGGCAAGGCCAAGGCCCAAGAACTACTCCAGGTAAAGATTCATGATTTACGTGATTTCACCGACGATAAGCACCGCACCGTTGACGACACTCCTTTTGGAGGAGGAGCCGGAATGCTTATGAAGGCAGAACCCTGGGGTCAGGCATTGGATTCGGTGATGACACCAGAAACCATCGTTATCTTTCCCTCTCCTGCGGGAGAGCTTTTCAAGCAGGCAACTGCTTCCGAGTTATCCAAAGCTAAGCACTTGGTATTTGCTTGCGGAAGATACGAAGGTATTGATCAGCGAGTCGTTGACTACGCGGCATCGAAGGCTAAGGTTCGTTTGATTAGTTTGGGTGATTATGTGCTCAACGGTGGCGAAGTAGCGGCTGTTGCAATGATTGAAGCTATTGCTCGATTGATTCCTGGAGTAATTGGAAATGCTGAGTCCCTGGCTGAAGAATCACATTCTGAAGGACTGCTGGAGTACCCGAGCTACACCAAGCCAGCTAGTTGGAGAGGCCTTGAGGTTCCCGAGGTTCTACTTAGCGGCAATCACGCCGAGATAGCAAAGTGGCGTAAAGCCAAGGCTTTAGAGCGCACTAAGCAGGTAAGGCCAGAGCTACTGGACTAAGCAGTTGCCACGGGGCACCAAACTGTGGCAATATGAGTACTTCGCCGCCAGCAATGGACTCTGCCGCAGGGGAGACAAGGCGAAATTAGATAAAACACCATTTTCTAAAAATTATGTTTTTGACCTGCGTGCTAAAAACAGGAAGCGACACAAAATGCACATTCTAGATTCAGTAGACAAAGCTTCACTAAAGACCGACATCCCAGAGTTTCGCTCTGGTGACACAGTCAAGGTCCACGTAAACATCGTTGAAGGTAACCGCTCACGTATCCAGGTTTTCCAGGGTATTGTCATCCGTCGCTCAGGCGAGGGAGTTCGCGAGACTTTCACTGTTAGAAAAGTAACCTTCCAGGTTGGTGTTGAAAGAACTTTCCCACTTCACTCTCCAGTCATCGACAAGATTGAGCTAGTGTCCCGTGGCCAGGTACGCCGTGCAAAGCTTTACTTCCTGCGCGACCTACGCGGCAAGAAGGCCAAGATTCGCGAAAAGCGCGAAAACGTTTAGATCCTGTAACGAAGCACACTAAAACGTGAGCGCCCAGCAGGAACCTACAGCGCCTCTTCGGCCAAGAAAAAAAGGCAGTGACAGAAGACGTAAATTTCGTCGCGCCCGGAAGAACTTTTTTGTAGCCTTCCTTATTGATCTTGTTGTAGTTCTTGGTGCGGCCCTAGTTCTATCACTGCTAATTAAGACCTTCCTGATTCGCTCATTTTTTATCCCATCCGGCTCGATGCTTGAAACCCTTCAAATCGATGACCGCATTATTGTGAACCAGCTAACCCCGGCGCTTTATCCAATCGAACGCGGCGATGTTGTGGTGTTTAAGGATCCAGGTGGCTGGCTTGGCCCCAACGTTGAAGAACCAACAGACCCAGTAGTTATGGCTGTGGACTGGTTCCTGTCAGCATTTGGAATCACCGCTCCAGACAGTAAACAGCATTTGGTTAAGCGAGTAATTGGTGTGGCCGGAGACAAAGTTATCTGCTGTGATGCAGCCGGCTTGATCACAGTAAATGGCGTTCCAATCACTGAGCCTTACATCGCACCGGGTCAGGTTCCGTCAAGTGTGGAGTTTGATGTCACCGTTCCAGAAAACTCCCTCTGGGTGATGGGTGATAACCGAGGCAATAGCGAGGACTCTCGCTTTCACGGAGATCTTCCAAGCAAGGGCTTTGTCTCAAACGAGTGGGTTGTTGGAAGAGCATTCATTATTAGTTGGCCAGTTGAAAACTGGAAATGGCTAGATAACTACCCTGATGTCTACAAAGACGTACCCAACCCTACTAACTGAGTCGAGGCTCTTCGAGCGGGGCAACCGTTTCGTTATCGGCATTGATGAAGTAGGTCGTGGTGCAATCGCAGGCCCTGTTGCAGTTGGACTGACACTCATTGACAAACTGAATCCAGCGCTTAGTACATGGCCTGAAAAACTTCAGGATTCCAAACTCATGACGCCAAAATCCAGGTCAGAGATAACCCAACCCCTTGAGCAATGGGTGGAAGGGTTTGCCGTCGGGTACTCCTCGAATGAAGAAATTGACGAGCAAGGAATTAGCGAAGCGCTTCGGCTCGCCGCCTCAAGAGCGCTGACAGATTTGCTTTCGGCTGGTTCCATGCGCTCCAATTTGGCAACTGATGGAGCGGTGATATTGCTAGATGGTTCGCAAAACTGGCTTGGCAAACAAGCA